>JBGVNA010000138.1:0-58169 GCA_045125175.1 Acutalibacteraceae bacterium | reverse complement strand
GCCCGAAAATCTTGACGAATTCTTCTCAAGCACGGCTCTTAAAGGCTATAACATAACGATTCCGTATAAAATTGAGGCATTCAACCGCTGTGACGAACGCTCCGAAACGGCAGAAAAGGTCGGCAGCGTAAATACAATTATCCGCCGTGCAGACGGCACGCTTTACGGCGACAACACGGATTATTTCGGCTTTCTCTATATGGCGAAAAAATGCAATTGCGATTTCAGCGGCAAAAAGGTGCTTATTCTCGGCTCTGGCGGTGCAAGCCTTACCGTTTATCACGTAGCTCATGATGAGGGTGCAAGAGAAATTGTTGTTGTTTCACGAACAGGCGAAAACAATTATGACAACATCAGCCGCCACTACGATGCAGATATTATCGTAAACACTACCCCCGTCGGAATGTATCCCAACAACGGCGAAAGGCTCATTGACCTTTCAAAATTCACAAAATGTCAAAAGGCACTTGACCTTATTTATAACCCTGCACGCACGGTTTTTCTGCTTGATGCACAAAAGCTCGGAATCGACTGCATCAACGGGCTTTACATGCTGGTTGCTCAGGCGTTGCGTGCAGCAGAGATTTTTACAGGCGAAAGCATCCCCCTTTCACGGGTTGACGAAGTTTACAACGCCATTATTTCCGAGCAAAAGAACATCGTTCTTGTTGGAATGCCTGGCTGCGGAAAATCAACCTGCGCCGCTCTGCTTTCGGAGAAAACAGGCAGAAAATGCGTGGATACCGATGCGCTTGTTATTGAAGCATCGGGCGAAAAAATTCCCGATATATTTGCAAAATACGGCGAAGCCGAATTCCGTAACCGTGAAACCGAAGCCGTTCGCTCGGCAGGCAAGGGCGTAAACAAAATTATTGCAACGGGCGGCGGTGCAATTCTGCGTGAAGAAAACCGAATTGCTTTAAGAGAAAACTCAACGGTTATCTTTCTCAAAGCTCCTGTTGATAATCTCGCAACCGACGGCAGACCCCTCTCAAAGGATGCCGAAACACTGCAAAAAATGCTCGGACAACGGCTCCCTTTATATATCGAAACAGCGGATTTCACTGTTGAGGTTGACCCCGACCCCGAAGAAACAGTAAGGAGGATTATAGAATGCGTATCCTTGTAATCAACGGACCCAATCTTAATATGCTCGGCATCAGAGAGCCCGGAATCTACGGCAAAAATTCATATGCGGACCTTTGCTGCCTCATTTCAGATTATGCCGCAGAAAAAGAAGTTGAGGTTGAAATTTTTCAATCCAACCATGAGGGCGATATTGTTGATAAAATTCAGCAGGCATATGATAATTTTGACGGAATTGTTATCAACCCCGCCGCATACACTCACACGAGCATTGCAATTCTTGATGCACTAAAGGCTGTTGCAATCCCTGCGGTTGAAATTCACATTTCCGATGTTTCCGCAAGAGAGGCTTTCAGGCAGATTTCATATGCGGGCATGGCGTGCGAAAAATCCTTTATCGGCCTCGGCTTTGACGGCTACCTCAGAGGTATCGATTATTTGTTGAACAGATAAAAAATAAGCGTACAGGTGATGACCTGTACGCTTTAGTTTTTTAGTCTTTATTAACTTCAATCTTGCCGTAGAGCGAGCCTGCGGAATCTGAACGGGGTGCTCTTGCGGGAGCTGCAGATGCATCGCTGCTTTCGCTGTGTCTGTAGCCGCCTCTGTTACCTCCGCGGTAACCGCCTCTGCTGCCGCCCTTGTTGTAGCCGCCGCGGCCTCTGTTGTTATATCCGCCGCCGTTTGTGGGCTTTACGCCCTCTTCAAGAGTGATAACAACCTTTCTGTCGCCGTCGCTGCCGACTGAGTGTGAGGTTACTCCCTCAATTTCCTGAACGGTTGTGTGGATAATTCTGCGCTCATAGGGATTCATGGGCTCAAGCACAACGTTTCTGCCGTACTTTCTGACCTTTGCCGCATTCTTTCGGGCAAGTGAACGAAGAGTGTTTTCTCTCTTCTCTCTGTAGTTGCCTACGTTGATTGAAACTCTCTTGTAATCCTCCGAGCCTCTGTTGATAACAAGACGGGTAAGATACTGAATAGCATCGAGTGTTTCGCCTCGTCTGCCGATTACCGAGCCGTAATCATCGCCGCAGCTGATTGAGATGCGGACATCCTCATCATCTGCTTCAACTTCGATTTCTGCTTCGTCGATGCCGAGACTTTTAAGGATATTGAGAATATAATCCTTTGCCTTTGCAAAAGGATCATCCTCAACCTCGTAATAAGCTCTCATTTTAGCGGGTGATCCGCCGAAAATTCCGAGAAGCTTTGCCTTGGGCATTTCAATAACGTCATATTTAATATCTGCATCCTCGGGGGCTGCAAGAGCCTTGAGGGCAGCATCTTTTGCTTCTTCAATAGTAGAACCTGTGCCGAATGCTTCTTTTATCAAAATGTTTCACCACCTGAATGAGTTAGTTCTTGTTTTCTTTCCTCTCCGCTGCGAGCTTCAGGCTGTTTTCTCTTGAACGGCGTTCAACCGTTTCGTCAACCATAAGCTTTGCCATCATTTTTTTAGGATTATAGAAGTGGTTGATAATGATTGTTGAAAGGAAACCGAATACGCTGGATGCAATCCAGTAAATACCGATACCTGCAGGGTAATTAATAACGAAATAGAGCGAGAACAGGGGCATACCGAGGGTCATGCAGCCTGTCATCACAGCGTTGCTCTGCATTGCAGGATTATTTTTCTTCTGCTTAATCTGCGAATAAAGACCCGTTGCCATTGATGAAAGGAAAGAAAGAACGGGAATTGCCCAGATAGGATGCAGACCAAAGCTTGTCGGAACATCGCCAAGCGAGAAAAGTCCGAAGAAATCGAAATTAATGCCCTTGATTGCTTCATATGCAGTCTGGCTTACGCCTGCAATATTCTGAAGCCCGGGGTTATTGATATTCTGAATAATAATCAGTTCAACAAGATGTGAATTCTTTGTGTTGGCCGCTAAGCCGAGGTCGTTAACAGCCTTTGTAAGCAGCGCAATTTCTTCTTTCGTAATTTCGCTGTCATAAAGGAAATTGCTCAGAGGATAATAAATAGCGCCGATAAGACCGAAAAGCAGAATAAACTGAACAAGCATGGGAGCACAGCCTGCACCCATGGGATTATAGCCCTCTCTCTGATAAAGAGCGTTTGTTTCTTCCTGAATCTTCTGCTGATTACCTGCATATTTAGTTTGAATTTTGCGAAGCTTTGCCTGCATTCGCTGAGTTTTGACCATACCCTTCTGCTGACTGATAGATGAAGGAATCATAAGAATTCTTGCAAATAAAGTCAGAAAAACAATAGCAACGGCATAATTCTCTATGCCGATATCATAAATAAATCTGAGTATAAAGCCGAAGGGTACACCGAGGATTTCATAAATACCGGTCATTTTTTGTCCTCCGAATGACGGTGCTTTTTGGGGGGAACCGGATCATATCCGCCGGGAAAAAGTATGTTGCACCGCATTAATCTGAATAAAGTTAAAAGGGTCCCCCGGATTGCTCCGTGAACCTGAATTGCCTCAACGGCATAGTGAGAACAGGTCGGATAATACCTGCACATCGGGGGTAACAGCGGGGAAATGCGCCTTTGATAAAAGCGTATTGCGGAAAGCAAAAATTTTTTCATTAAAAATCAGCCCCCGCACTGCCCCTTACAACGCCAAGCTCCGTTAAATGCTGCTGCATAACGGGGATAAGGTCGCTGCTTTTGAGCTTTTTGGTTTTGAACCTTGCCACAAACACGATATCATAGTTGCCGCTGCATTGGGGATAAATTGAGGAGAATGCCGCCCTTATGATGCGGCGGCATCTGTTTCTCTCAACTGCACTGCCAAGCTTTTTTGCGGCAGTAATGCCTATACGGACACCCATACCCCTGTTTTTTACAACATAGGTCACAAGCATAGGGGAGGCCTTGACCTTGCCCCTGCCGTAGGCACGGTGAAATTCGGTGTTTTGCTTTAAGGTGACTGCTCTTTGCATCTTCACCAATCCCTTTTCGGATTAATAAGTGAGCTGCTTTCTGCCCTTTGCTCTGCGGCGGGCAAGAACCTTGCGGCCGTTTCTGTCAGCCATTCTCTTGCGGAAGCCGTGTTCCATCTTGCGATGACGCTTCTTGGGCTGGTAAGTTCTTTTCATTTTGCTAACCTCCGTTTCACTTTTTGTATATTCTCAGATTCTTTTGAATCTGAAACAATCAAAATTAAATGCGGCAATAATTTTTCGCAGTTAAAAATGATTATTGGCAAAACTTAAAAATGCGCATGACAAACCAAGGGGCATACCCCTCAGAGTACACATTATATAACAACTTGACCGCTAATGTCAACATTTTTTTCAATTAAGTTGTTTTTTGGCGTTTTTTATCCACAAGTTTTTCACGGTTGAGTGAAAAGTTTTGAGTTTCGCAGCAACTTCTTCTTGAAATAAACAATTCTCTGTGATATACTGTATTATGTATCATTATCACTAAAATGAGAAAGAATGCGTTAAAATAAGTCAGACATAGAAAATTGGAGGAGAATAAAGATATGGAATCTCTCAAAGAGATGTGGCAGCTTGTGTGTGAGCGCCTTAAACAGTCATGCGGCGAAGTTATATATGATATCTGGTTCAAGCCACTTGAGATAACCGGCTTTGACGGTGCAAAGGCTGAGATTGCCGCAAGCGAGTTTGTAAAAAGAATAATCGAGCAGAAATTTCTCAATGAATTATCCGAAGCGTTCAAAGCGGTTATGGGCTTTGATGTTGAAATCAGCATCGTTGACCCCAACGCAGCCGAAAAGGCAGCAGCCTCCGCTCCGACATCGGGCGGCGCCGGCAGCACCTCGCTGAGCATTGAAAAGAACACCTTTGAAACCTTCGTTGTAGGTTCGTCAAATAAATTTGCCCACGCCGCAGCTCAGGCTGTTGCCGCAACTCCCGGCGCAGCATACAACCCCCTCTTTATCTACGGCAACTCGGGTCTGGGCAAAACCCATCTTCTTTGCGCTATCAGCAACGAAATCAAGAGCAAAAATCCCAATGCAGATATAATCTTCACCCGCGGCGAGGATTTCGTAAGCCTTATCGTTGACGGCATCAAAGAAAAGACAATGAAAGAAATTCATAATAAATACAGAAACTGCGACGTTCTTCTTGTTGACGATATTCAGTTTATCGCAGGCAAGGAGTCAACGCAGGAGGAATTCTTCCACACCTTCAATGCGCTTACTCAGGACGGCAAGCAGATTGTTCTTGCATCGGACCGCGCCCCCAAGGATATCGAAATCCTTGACGAAAGACTCCGCAACCGTTTTGAATGGGGACTTATTGCCGACATTCAGCCCCCCGATATTGAAACAAGAATGGCTATTATTCAGCGCAAGGCGGATACTCTCGGGCTTGAGCTTCCTCCCGACGTTGTTCAGTTCATCGCCGAAAAAATCAAGGCAAACATCCGTCAGCTTGAGGGTGCAGTTAAGAAAATCAATGCTCTCGTTAATATTGAAGGCTCTTCAATCAATATCGCCATGGCACAGAATGCCATCCGTGATATTATGACCGACAGCAGACCCGTTTCATCAATCGTAAGCAACATTATTTCGGAAACCTCAAGGACCTTCGGCGTTCCGCAGGCGGACATCATTTCCAAGAAGAAAGACGCTAAAACCGCAAGGGCAAGGCAGGTTGCCATTTACATAGTAAGAGAAATAACCGACCTTACTCAGAAGGAAATCAGCGAATATTTCGGCGGCAGGGACAGAACAACCATTCTTTATTCCGTCGAAACAATCTCAAAGGATTCCGCAAACGACCCCGCACTCAAAAAGACGATTGATAAAATCATCAAAAACGTTCAGGAACAGTAATACATTATTATATAGAGGTACACCATGGGATTTTTCAAAAGAATCAATCAGGGTCTGAAAAAGACCAGAGATAACATGAGCGGAGCAATCAACGCCGCTCTTTACGGAAAAAACGAAATAGACGACGAATTTTACGAGGATCTTGAAGAAATCCTTGTTATGGCGGATGTCGGCGTAACAACCGCAACCGAAATCGTTGATAAGCTCAAGGATGCCGTGTTCAAGAAAAATCTTCGCAAAGCAAAGGATGTTAAGGCGGAAATCCGGGATATCGTTGCCGAGCTTCTCAGCGGCGGCGAAGAGCTTGACATGATAACCGTACCCTCCGTTATCCTTGTTATCGGCGTTAACGGCGTAGGTAAAACAACCTCAATCGGCAAAATGGCAGCAATGTTTAAAGAAGAGGGTAAAAAGGTTATTCTCGGCGCTGCGGATACATTCAGAGCCGCAGCCATTGACCAGCTTGAAATCTGGGCAGACCGTGCAGACGTTGATATCGTCAAGCACAAGGAGGGCGCAGACCCTGCAGCCGTTGTTTTCGACACAATTGCCGCAGGCAAGGCAAGAAATGCCGATATCATTATCTGCGACACAGCGGGCAGACTCCACAACAAGAAAAATCTTATGGAAGAGCTTGCCAAGATTTACAGAGTCATTGACCGTCAGCTCCCCTATGCTGACCGTGAAATTCTGCTTGTTCTTGATGCAACAACAGGTCAGAATGCGGTAAATCAGGCAAAGGAATTCAAGGATGTTGCCGAAATCACGGGCATTATTCTTACAAAGCTTGACGGCACAGCCAAGGGCGGCGTTGTTCTTGCAATCAAGAATGACCTTAAAGTACCTGTTAAATTTATCGGTGTAGGCGAAGGAATCGACGACCTTCGTCCGTTTAACCCCAAAGCTTTTGCAGACGGATTGTTTGAAGAAGACAAAGACGAGGAATAATATATATGGATTACATCATTGCAACGCATAACATGAAAAAGAGAGACGAGATGCAGAGAATTCTCGCACCTCTCGGCATAAGAGTTCTTCTTGCGGAGGAAGCAGGCATTGAGCTTACCGATGTTGAAGAAACAGGCACAACCTTTGAAGAAAATGCTTTTCTTAAAGCTGAAAGCGGCTGCAGAGAAAGCGGAATGCCCTGCATTGCCGATGACTCGGGGCTTGCCGTTGATTATCTTGACGGCGCACCCGGTGTTTACTCTGCAAGATATTCGGGCGAGCACGGCAACGATGATGCAAACAACAAAAAGCTTCTTGCCGCCCTCGAAGGTCTTGAACCCAAAGACAGAGGCGCAGCGTATGTCAGCGTAGCCTGCTGCGTCTATCCCGACGGCAGAAAGCTTCTTGCCCGAGGCGAATGCAGAGGAATAATCGGCTACGATGAAATCGGAAACGGCGGCTTCGGCTATGACCCTCTTTTTCTTCCCGAAGAATATAACGGAGAAAAGACCATGGCGCAGCTTACCGCAGAAGAAAAGGATGCAATCAGCCACAGAGGCAAGTCGGTACGTATGCTTGCCAAGCAGATTGAGGAGGACAAATAATGACAAGCAAGGAAAGAGCACAGTTCAGAGCTCAGGCAAACGGTCTTGAGCCCCTTTTTCAGATAGGCAAGGGCGGCATGTCCGATGCTCTCATCGCTCAGACAGCCGATGCTCTCAGAAAAAGAGAGCTCATAAAAGTTAAGGTGCTGCTTGAAAGCGCACCCGAAAGCCCCAGAGAATTTGCGGATAAGCTCGCTGAAGCAACAGGCAGCGAGGTTGTTCAGGTTGTAGGCGGCAGCATCGTTTTCTATAAAGAAAACCCCGATAAGGATAACGAAGAGAAAAAGAAGAAGCCCGCAAAGAAAGGTAAGCCCCTTTCAAAGGTTAAGGCCAAAAGAGCTGCAGCCGCAAAGCGTGAGGCTGAAGAAAAAAAGAGAAAAAAAGATTTTTACGCCAAAAAGCGTGTTTACAAGGCTAAAACCACCAAATAATGTGTTTTTAATGCCGATAAAGCAATAAATGTTCTCATGTTCCGAAAAACTGAAAATTTTTTCGGAACTTTTGCAACAAAATTGCGATATTGACACACTTATTTAATGTGTGGTATAATCGCAGTCCGTGAAAGGTGCAAAAAATGGAAAAAAACAGCAACATCAAAATAATTGCACAGAACAAAAAGGCATACCACGATTATTTCGTGCTTGAAAAGCTTGAGGCAGGCATTGAGCTGTTCGGAACGGAAGTAAAGTCAATCCGTCAGGGTAAAATAAACCTTAAGGATTCATGGTGCTTCGTAAAAGACGGCGAAATGTTTGTCAACGGCATGCACATCAGTCCGTATGAGCAGGGCAACATCTTCAACCGTGATCCTTTAAGAACAAAACGCCTGCTGCTTCACAAGAAGGAAATCAGAAGATTTTTCGGTCAGGTCAAGCAGGAGGGTCTTGCGATTATCCCTTTGAGCGTTTATTTTTCAAAGGGCAGGGCAAAGGTTGAAATCGGACTTTGCAAGGGTAAAAAACTCTATGACAAGCGCGAAGTCGCAGCCAAAAAAGATGCTCAAAGAGCCATCGAGCGCAATATGCGCAGATAAATATACGGGGATGAAAGGATTTCGACGGGGAATCTGAGCCCGGATAAGCGAGTAGCGGTGCGGGACCGCTATAAAATCCGCAATTTTCAAATTTAAACGACAACAATAAAGTTGCTCTTGCTGCTTAATTAAGCAGCCGTCTCTGTGCGGAGGACTGCGGCCGCATAAGAGGCGTCGATCAGCAGTGAACGTGAACGGGTAACGGCGGATAGCCCGTCATGAATAATCTGTCTACTAAGTGCCGAAGCCTGTCCGGCGGCGTCGGTGTAAGGGAATGTCAATAGACGGAATACACTCGTAGAAAGTCCCTGCAAGGGTTTTTCGGACGCGGTTTCGATTACCGCCATCTCCACCATTTAAAAATAATTTTTTCGCATATACCAAATGAACAGGAGGAATAAAGAATGAAAAAGAAGGCAAATCTTCCCGTAATCGCCGTTGCTGTTGTTGCCGTGTGCCTTGTTGCAATAGCAGGTGTGCTTGTTATGAAAGCAAGCAACAGCAGCCCTGCCGTTTCATCAGACAGCATTTCGGATTCCGTTGGCGGAAACAGCAATTATTACGGATATGATGAAACAACAACAAGCCCCTCGACCACACTGCAGTCAATATTGGATATCACAACTCAGGTTGCTACAGACACATATGTGCCCTCCACTCAGAAACCTACCGAAAAGCAGCCGGAAGAAACAACCAAGAAAGAAACCACAACAAAGGCTCCCGAAACAACACTTCCCCCCAAAGGTGAACTTAATGAGGAAGAAATGGAGCATTCAAGCGGTGCTTCCGTTCCTGTTACACCAAGTGGCAAACTTCCCGCAGATATGTCTTTGGCAGGTCTTTATAAATCCGGTTATGATGTTATCGGTCTTAAGCCCTACATATTCAACGATGACAAAGACCCCAACTGCATGCAGAGAAAGTTCGGATATAATTCTCTTTATGATATGGGCGCAAATCTGATAGATTTCAGCATTGAAACAACCAAGATTGATTTCACTTACAGCGGTAAAAAATACAGATTCCAGTTCTGGAAGGGTCAGTATATTTCAGGCGAAATCGGCACCGTAGGCGGTGAAATCGGTATTTACACAAGAGACCCCGGCAAGGTTTATGCCGGCAGCCACTATGACTGCGCAGACGAAGAAGATTGGCTCATGATGGAAATGACCTGCCTTTGGGATGAAAACAGCGACGGCAACTATCTGCCCCAGTTCACCAGAAACTATGACATCTTCTGGTGGCCGACAGGCTTTGTTGACGGTCAGCTTGCAAACCGCTACGATTCAAACTCTCTCCGTCTTCTTGCCAGAATCACTTTTAAAGATACTGAGCAGGCTCAGCTTTTCGCTCAGGCAATGAGCAACAAAGGCTTCACAGAGGTTTCAACCTTTGTTCCCACAGAAATCGACACCTTTAAAATCCACGGCAAAGACGTTATTTTCCTTTGGCAGAACATCAGATAAAATCTCCGCAAAAACGGAGTAAAAATAGACAAATATAACCCGGATTAAAAATCCGCAGGAGGAATTGAAACATGAACAAGAAGAAAATTCTTATTCTTGCTATCTGCGCAGTTGTTGTTATTGCCGGTGCAATCGCAGCCACCGTTCTTCTCAGAGACGGTCTCAACACCGCAGGCGACGAAACAACAACCACAACAACTCAGCCCGCAACAGAATATGTTTATGAAACATATTACCAGGATGTTTTTGAGCCTGTAACAGACGAGGATGCTTCCGCTGTTACCGAGGAGGACGGCAACGTTCTTACAACTCTCAAACAGATTGTTCAGACAACCAAAAAAGTTGTAAACAAAAACCCTGCAAAGCCCAACAAAAACAACACAACCAAGAAGCCGACAACAACAAAGAAAAACTCAACAACCCAGCTTCAGATGGATAACCTTGTTGACGCTGCTATCGGTGAGGACGGTAACTCCTTCCTCGGCTACAGAAAGAGCCCCGAAGGCTACTATTACACAGATGATAAGGATTGCTGGCAGGAAAACGCAGGCTACAATGAAATTTACGATAACATGGCCGCTATGATCATGATGAACATTGACCAGGTTCGTATCCGCTTCACATACGGCGATAAGGACTGGATGATTCAGCTCTGGAAGGGTCAGTACGGTAACCTTCTTGTAGGTGCTGAAATCGGTGTTTACACAACAGATGCAGGCACATACACAGGCGAAATCGGCGCTGTTAACCACTATGACTGCGCTGACAAGGAAGACTGGCTCAAGATGGAAATGACTATGTACTGGAGCGAAGGCAACAACGGTACATACAAGAAGGCATTCTCAAGAAATTATGAAGAATACTGGTGGTGTACAGGCTTCGTTAAGGGTCAGCTCACCAAATACACTGCTCCCAGATCAGAGCTCAAGCTCAAGGCAAGAATCACCTTTAAGTCAACCGAAATGGCTAACCTCTTTGTTGCAGGTCTTAAAGAATCAGGCTTTGCAAGAGCTATGGGTTCAAGCCAGCTTGCAGATGACTCCTATTATCAGAAGGGTGCAGATGTTTGGTTCCTCTGGTCAACCAAATATCATGAATGCTTTGTCGGCTACGGCGATGTAGTTGAAGAATAAGCTCTCTTAAAAAGCTGATTTTTTTCAATTCTTTTCGGCAAAAGTTATTAAAATAATTAATTTTCAGTTTATTATTTATTCACTTTTTATGCTGAAAAGTGTTGACAATAAGGTATCAATATGTTATTATTAGGTAACAATTGTTGCTCTTGCAATAAAATTTGAAAGGAATGGTTCTAAATGAAGAAAGTACTTGCAATTGCTCTTGCACTTGTTATGGCTCTCTCAATGAGCGCTATGGCTTTTGCAGCAGACGAAACCGCAGCAGCAGACGAAACCGCAGCAGCAGATGATGTTACAGCTATCCTCGACGAAATCGTTGCAGTAGCTGAAGACAGCACAGCAGCATGGGACGCAGTTGAAGGCGCTATCATCAAGGTTATCGATGCTATCGAAGACACAACAGCAGATCTTGCTGACGTTGAAGGCGAAGTTATCAACCTTGAAACAGTTCTTGGCGACATTCCCGGCGTTTCAGATCTCATTGGCTCACTCAAAGAGACAATCAAGGGTCTTTATGCAGGCGAAACAGCTACTGTTCCCACAACAGAGCCCGAAGAAATCGTTGACACAGGTTCATCTTCAGTTGGTATCGCTGTTTTCGCAGCAGTATCAGTTGCAGCAGCTGCAGCATACGTTTGCACAAAGAAGAACTAATTTAAAGTTCAACCTTATTTAATTGAATTAGCGCAAGAATTTAATTAAATAGCTTAGCGGCATATCTTCGGATATGCCGCTTTTTGTTTTTCGTCAACTCCAACAAAAAGCAATGTTGTTTTTAGTGGAAAATGTTGTCTTTAAAAAACAGATTTAAAGTGTTATAATACATATGTAGGTTCTCATAATAATAAATTTATGAGAACCTGTTAAATTCGTAAGGAGAAAAAACTATGAACAACACCTTCTTTTGTGCAAGGGAAAACGGTAAGCTTCACCGCCCGAGAACTATTCTCACGGGTTTTGGCTTTATGGCTTCCTCAATTGCATGGGCAATCTATGACCCCTACATCACAAAAATTCTTGAAAGACTGCTGAACGCCTCCGAAATGGTAACTCAGTGGAGCGCAAAGCTTAACGAAATGTTCCCCGTTCTTGCAAAATTTGCTGAATCTCAGGGCGAAAATGTTACAACCGCAGCAGGCGGCATAACCCTCGTTCCGCTCTTTATCGGTATTATAATGACCTTTGACAATATTTTCGGCGTTATTTTCCAGCCTGCATTCGGCAAGCTTTCAGACCGCTGCCACTCAAGGCTCGGTAAGCGCCGTCCCTTCATCGTTTTCGGTGCTCCGACTTCGGCATTCCTCTTTGCCGTTATTCCCTGGGTAGCACTCAGCGGTTCTCTTCCCCTCACAATGCTCTTCATCATTCTTTTTGTTTTCTCGATGTCACTCTGGAGAGCACCCGTTGTTGCTCTTATGCCTGCGTTAACCCCACCCGCTCTTCGCAGTGAAGGCAACGCAATCATTAACCTCATGGGCGGCATCGGCTCTGCAATCGGTATGTTTGCAGGCACAGTTGTCGGCATCTTCTATAAGCTTGCAACCGGCGTTGCGATTACAACAGAAAACGAGCAGATTGCATTCCCCTATGTTTTCCTTACGGGTGCCGTTGTTATGGTAATAGGCATGCTTGTTATCCTGTTCTTTGTTAAAGAGCCCTCCAGCAAGCTTGAAGCTGTTGCTGAGCACAACAAAGCCGTTGATGCCGCTGCAAAAGCAAAGGCTGAAAAAGAAGCAAAGAAAGCTGCAAAGGCTGCTCAGAAAGCACAGAAGCTTTCAAAGGGCGAAAGAAAGAGCCTCATCTTCATGCTCGGCGGTCTGTTCTTCCTCTTCTGCGGCACAAACGCAATCACAACCTTCTTTGCACTCTTTGCCGCTGAAGTTCTCGGCAAAACAACCGCAGAAGCAACCATCATGACAACTCTCTTTGCTGTTTGCTCCGCAGTAGCAGCAATTCCCGCAGGCTATGTCGGCAAAAAGCTTGGCAGAAAGAAAACAATCCTTATCGGCCTTGCCGTATTCATGGCAGCATTCCTTCTTTATGTTGCAACAAGAAGCATGGCAATTATCTGGGTTGTTCTTGTTCTCGGCGGCTTCGCTAATATGTTCATTACCGTTAACACTCTTCCCCTCGTTCTTGAAATCGGCGGTAATGACAAGGTTGGCACATTCACAGGCTATTACTACACAGCCACTTTCTCCGCACAGATTGCATCACCCATTATCTACGGTGTTGTTCGCATGCTTTCAGGCACATATATGTCACTGTTTGTTTACAGCCCCGTTATGTTTATCCTCAGCATGCTTTGCATCTTCTTCGTTAAGCACGGCGAAGCGGTTCCCGACGAAGTTATCAAAGCTGCATGCGAAGAAAACGACTAAACCATCTCCTGCCGGATTCTGAAGCCGCACGGCATTCCGCAGCCTGCGGCAGATTTCTTCGGCAAAACATACATCCTTCTATAAAAGCTAAAGACATCGGAGCAACCCGGTGTCTTTAGCTTTTTTGTTGCCTTTTCTGACATATTATGATATTATATTTTAAAATATACAGGGAGTGATTTTATGTTTGCCCGCATAAACAGCATGGGTCTTTTCGGCATTGAAAGCTACATGGTCGGCGTTGAGGTTGACTGCGGAGGCGGTCTGCCTAAAATCGACGTTGTCGGTCTGCCCGATGCTGCGGTCAGCGAATCACGCAACAGGGTTCGCTCTGCCATAAAAAATTGCGGCTATTCATTCCCGCAAAGCAGAATAACCATTAATCTCTCCCCTGCCGATATCCGCAAAGAGGGCTCTGTTTATGATCTTCCCATTTTCATCGCAATTCTTAAAGCAGGCGAGCAGCTTTGCTGCAGCATAGACGACTGCGCGTTCATTGGCGAGCTTTCTCTTGACGGCATTGTGCGCCACGTCAACGGCGTTTTGCCCATGGTTATCAGAGCAAAGAAAAGCGGAATAAAAAAGGTTTTTGTCCCTGCCGCAAATGCTCTTGAAAGCTCGGTTGTTGACGGAATTGAGGTTTATGCGGTTGAAAATGTGCAACAGGTTATAAACCACCTTAAAGGCGAAATTCTTCTCACTCCCGTTAAATTCAACGAAGAAGCAGAGATGCTTAATCACCTTCCTCTGCCCGATTTCAAGGATGTTATGGGGCAGCAGGAAGCAAAATATGCTCTCGAAATAGCTGCCGCAGGCGGACATAATATAATAATGGTAGGCCCTCCCGGCTCGGGCAAAAGTATGCTTGCAAAGCGTCTGCCCTCAATTTTGCCCGATATGACATTTGAAGAAAGTCTGCAGACAACAGAGCTTTATTCAATAGCGGGCGTACTGCCCGAGGGAGTTTCGCTTATCCGCGAAAGACCCTTTCGCTCTCCACACCACACGGTATCTCCCGCAGGACTTACGGGCGGCGGAACAATCCCCAGGCCGGGTGAAATATCGCTTGCGCATAACGGCGTTCTTTTTCTTGATGAGCTGCCCGAATTTTCACGTGTGGCAATGGAGGTTTTACGTCAACCGATTGAAGACAGCAAAATAACTATCTCCCGAGCAAGCGCATCATTTACCTATCCCTGCTCCGCCATGATAGTGTGTGCAATGAATCCTTGCCCCTGCGGTTTCCGCGGACATCCGAAAAGAGAGTGTACCTGCCCCGAAGGAGCGGCAAAACGCTATCTTTCAAGGATATCAGGCCCTATGCTGGACAGAATAGATATTCATATTGAAGTCCCTCCCGTTGATTTTGATAAGCTTTCAAGCAAAATGCCTTCGGAAAGCTCGGCGGATATCAAAAAGCGTGTCAACGCCGCAAGAAAAATTCAGCAGGAAAGGCTGATGGGCTCGGGTATTTCATGCAACGCAAAAATGGATGCCGCAATGACACGTGAATTCTGTCAGCCTACTCCCGCTGCTTTGGTTATGCTTGAGCGTGTTTTTGAAAAGCTTGATTTTTCTGCAAGAGCATACGACAAGGTGCTGCGTGTTGCAAGAACTGTTGCCGACCTTGAAAATTCTGAAAAAATCGAATCCAATCATATTGCGCAGGCAGTGCAGTTCAGAAGCCTTGACCGTAAGCTCTGGCGCCGATAATTTTACAATATATATTGATAATAACGACAAAATAGTATATAATAAGTTGATACTTTTAAATTGGAGTAAAGATATATGTTAAAGCTTGAAAATGTTTCTTTCAAGGTTGAGGTTGACGGCTCAGACCTTGAAATTATTGATAATGTAAGCATGGAAGTGCCCGACGGAGAATTTGTGGTTATCACAGGTCCCAACGGCGGCGGCAAATCCACCCTTGCACGCCTTATTATGGGCATTGAAAAGCCCACAAGCGGCAAAATTATATATAACGATATTGATATAACCGATTATTCCGTTACCGAAAGAGCTAAGCTCGGCATAGGTTACGCTTTTCAGCAGCCTCCCCGCTTCAAAGGACTTACAGTCCGCAGACTGCTTTCTCTTGCGGCAGGCAGCGAATTGCCCGTTGACGAATGCTGCGGTTACCTCACAAGTGTTGGCCTCTGCTCAAAGGATTACCTCAACAGAGAAATGGATTATTCCCTTTCGGGCGGCGAAGCAAAGAGAATTGAAATTGCAACTCTCATGGCGAGAAAGCTTGGCCTTGCAATTTTTGACGAACCCGAAGCGGGTATAGACCTCTGGAGCTTCTCTATGCTCGTTGAATCCTTCAAGGCAATGAGCAAGGGCAGCCACAAGAGCGTTATAATCATCTCTCATCAGGAAAGAATCATGCAGCTTGCCGATAAAATGGTTGTTATTGCAGACGGCAAGGTAAGAGATACAGGCACAAAGGATGAAATATTCCCCCGCCTTATGGGCGAATTCAACGAAAACTGCGGCTTCAGAGGAAAGGAGGAGTAAACAATGGAAAAATTAGACAGTGTATTGCTGGAATCCATTGCGGATCTCCACGAAATCCCCACGGGCGCATATAATATAAGAAAAAACGGCGAGGGCTTCTCCAGACGCTCAACTGCAAACATCGAGATTGTTACCAAAACGGACAAACCCGGCATTGATATTATAGTTGCTCCCGGTACAAAAAACGAAAGCGTTCATATCCCCGTTATCATAACCGAAACAGGCGTTGACGACCTCGTTTATAACGATTTCTATATCGGCGATGATGCCGATGTGCTTATCGTTGCCGGCTGCGGAATTCATAACAGCGGCGACGAAAAGTCGCAGCATGACGGAATTCACACCTTCCATATCGGCAAAAACGCCAAAATCAAATATGTTGAAAAGCATTACGGTGAGGGCGACGGCAAGGGCGAGAGAATTCTCAACCCCGTGACCGTTGTTGAGCAGGAGGAAGGCTCTGTCTGCGAAATGGAAATGGTGCAGATAAAGGGTGTCGACTCCAGCGTGCGTGACACAAAGGCGCATCTTGCCGCAGGCGCAAAGCTCATTGTTACGGAGCGTCTGCTCACCCACGGCAATCAGTATGTGCGCTCGGATATGGATGTTTATCTTGACGGCGAGGATGCATCGTCGCAGATAATTTCACGCTCCGTTGCCAAGGATAAATCAAAGCAGATTTTCCACCCCAACGCAATCGGCAACGCAAAGTGCAGAGCACATGTGCAGTGCGACTCCATTATCATGGACGAAGCAACCGTAAGCTCAATCCCCGCAATCACGGCAAACTCAGCCGATGCACAGATTGTTCACGAAGCAGCAATCGGCAGAATAAATAACGACCAGCTCATTAAGCTTATGACCTTTGGCATGACCGAGGAAGAGGCCGAAGAGGTTGTTATTCAAGGATTTCTTAAATAAAAAAACAGAGGACTGTCAGCTGACAGTCCTTTTATTTTTTATTGATTTCTTCTCCAATGAAACAGATATTGCTGTGCGATGCCGCGCACGCCGTTTGTGCATTCGGGCAAGCCCTCGGGATACATTTCCGCCATTATGCGATTGACCCATACATCGACGGGGAATGCATCAACTTTACCGAAGCCGTAAAGCAAAGTACACTGTGCAACCTTTTCGCCGACACCTTTAACCTTTATAAGTTCATCTCTGCCGTCATCAAGGCTTAAATCAAAGATTTTGTTCAAATCCACCTCTCCGCTTGCAACCTTCTGAGCGGCATCAACAATATACTTTGCCCGAAAGCCCGCTCTTATGGGTGCAATGCCCTCAACCCCCGCCTCAACAATCTTTTCAGGGGTCGGGAAAGCATAATCATCGCCGCCGAGATGCTCGCCGAGCAGGCGGCAAAGGCGGTCAATGATGCCCTTAATACGTGGAATATTGTTGTTTGCGGAAATAATAAAGGAGCAGAGAGCTTCCCACGGCTCCTGCTTCAAAAGGCGTATACCGTAGCATTCCTCAACCGCTTTTTTCAAATGTTCATCCTGTTTGAAACGCTCACACAGCGCATCATAATTACGGTCAAGGTCAAAATAGGGCTTCCATATGTTTTCAAAATCTGCTTCATTTGTGCCGATAAGCTCAATTCCGTTTTCTGCTTTTCTGAGGGTCAGCGGTCTTGAAAAGGCTACGCCGTGCCACTCGTCATCACCCGTCTGCACCCAGCGGAATGCCTGACCGCAGTCAAGCGTCAATGCAAGGTCAAAGCATGGTGTTTTTACAGTTATTCCCTTCAAAAAATTTGTTTTCATAAAATTCTCCAAGCTGTAATATTATGCTTAAAATCGAAAAAATTTTGCCATAATTTCATCGACTTTTACCGACAAAATGTAAAGATTGCACAACCTTTTGTATATTCCTTTTTAGAAATATAAAGTTTTCCACACCTGAAATCCTGTTAAAATAAGGCTTTTGAGCATGAGTTATGCACCTTTTCCACACGGTTTTCCACTTTTTTGAATTGAAAAGTCGACTATACAAATTGTATAATCGTCTTTGGTAACCCGTAAGAATAAATGTCCGTAACTCTGCCAAAAATAACATAGTAAACCAAGTGAAAGGGGAAAATATTTTGATAAAAGGAGTCAACAGGCAGGTAGTTGAAATCACTCAAACACAGTGCGAATATTTTGAAAAGGTGCTGTTTTTCATAAAGCCCGAATATTCCGCAGTCAGCGAGGGCGACCTTAAAGAAAGGGCAACCATCATCGCCCAGAGTGCGGGCATGCCCCCCGCCGCAAGGCTTCGAAAAAACAGGGTTCGCCTTGCGCTGAGCATGAGTGCCGCCGCCTGCGGAGGAGCCGTTGTAAGCGGTGTGATTTTTTTGCTCACATCATTCTTTTGAGCTTTTACAAAATGTCTTCATAATGCATTCGCCGCATTTTGGTCTGCCCGAAACGCAGGTATCTCTGCCGTGAAGCACGCAGCGATGGCAAAAATCGTTGCTCTCCTCGGGCGGAAGAAGCTCACGCAGCTTCATTTCAACCTTGAACGGATCTTTGGTTGAAACAAGACCGAGCAGGTTTGATATTCTGATAAGATGGGTATCGGCAACAACAGCGGGCTTACCGTAAACATCGCCCATGATGAGATTTGCGGTTTTTCTGCCGACGCCGGGCAGGCTCGTTAAATCTTCAATTGTATCGGGCACTCTGCCGCCGAAATCACTGAGCATTTTTTGGCACATGCCAACTATATCCTTCGCTTTCGCCCTGAAAAACCCGCAGGAATGGATAATATCTTCAACATCCTTTATGTCTGCGTTTGCAAAATCCTCCATGGTTTTGTATTTTGCAAACAGAGCAGGCGTAACAAGATTAACCCTTGCATCTGTGCATTGCGCCGAAAGGCGGGTTGCGATAATCAGCTGCAGGGGATTTTCTGCGTTTAGAGAGCAAAGACTGTCGGGATATTTTTCTTTAAGCGCTTCTACCGCAAGCAACGCTCTTTCTTTCTCTGTCACAAAATCATCTCCCGAAATTTAATAACCAAATAAATTATATTATATTTAAACGGCATTTTAAAGATTTATTTTAAAATAAATATGAATTTTTATTGCACATCGCTAAAAACTGTTGATTTTGACTTGAATTTATGATACGATAAATACAACTGAAATAAAATAGGGGGATTACCTTTATGAAAAACAAACTTACGGCAAAGCTGTCTGTTTTTATGTGTCTTGTATTGATTGTTTCATGCTTTGCAGCCTGTAACATAGATTCAGACGACACGGTAACAACAACTCTTGCGCCCAACGATTCATGGCAGAGCGGAACAGGCTATGATAAGGTTGTTATCAGCCAGGCAGAGCTTGTTGACCTTGTTGAAAACGCTCTCGGCGATGATGCTCCCGATAACTTCAACGGCGATTTGAGCACTCTTACTCCCGAGCAGCTCGACAAGGTTGAGGACTACGCAAAAGACGAAGGTCTTACTGTTGAAAAGGATGAAAACGGCGACACCGTTATCAAAAAAGAAGAAATTCCCACAACCCAGGCTTCAAAAGATGAGGTTGAGGATTTGTTCAACAAGCTTTCAATCAAAGACCCCAGCAACCTCTCCGATGAAGAATATGAGGAGCTTTCAAAGGTTGCTTCAAGCGAGGGTTATATTGTTCAGACCGAGCCCGACGGAGATGTTGTTATCGCAAAGCCCGTTACAACAACAAAAATCTTCACTCGTGCGCCCGATACAACAACAAAGAAAAACAGCGACAAAACAACCAAAAACTCAACTCCCAAAACCACATCGGTTTACAGACCCAATAACCATCCTACCGCAGCGCCCACAGGCGCTCCCACTTCCGTAACCATTTCAAAGCTTTCAAACGGCTGGAGCACTAACTTCGGCACAGGCTCTCACTGCAACCTCGTTGGTATTGACGTTACTTCCGACGGCGGCAGCGTTGTTGTCGGCGTTTCGTCAGAAAACGGCAAGGGCACTCACGGCGTCATCATGAAGTATGATGAAAAAGGCAACATGAAATGGAGCGACTCAATCAACGGCGACAAAACCGTTTCGTTTGAAGACGTTGCAGTGCTTAAGGACGGCAGCATCATCGTTGTCGGTTATACATCGGCAACAAATATTGCAAGCCCCGATGACTATGTATGTAAAGATACAGTTGAAGGAATTATCGTTAAATACTCGGCAAAGGGCGAACGCCAGTGGTTAAAAATCATCGGCGGCAGCGGCGCAGAAATGATTTATGCCGTTGAAGCAACGCCCGACGGCGGCTTCGTTCTTGGCGGTAAATCAACTTCATCCGACGGTGATTTTGCAGGCCTCAGCTCATTTAAGACAAAAGCGTTCCTTTTCAAATTCACCGCAAGCGGCAGCCTTTCATGGAGAAACGCTCTTGCAGGCACAATTCACTGCGCAGTTCAGGGAATTGCAGTTAACACAGCAGGCGAAATATTCACAACAATGGAAAACAACTGCCCCGACGGCGATTTCGCAAACCTCGACGGTTCTAACCTCGGCAAAAGAATTGCTGTTATTTCAAAATTCACTCCCGAAGGCAAAAAAGTCTGGGTAAACAGTGTTTACGAAACCGGTATTGTGAACATGCATGCAATCACCTTCACCAATGACGGCGGCTGCGTTGTTGCAGGTCAGTATTCCGTTACCGCAAAAGAAGGCAACAAATACAGCTTCGGAAATATCTACAACGGCGGAACAGGCGGCACATTTGACGCAATTCTTGTAAAATACAGAGCTGACGGCAGCAGAAGCTGGGTAACTCCCCTCATCGGCTTTGAAAGTGACTTTATAACCGGCATCACACGAATTTCAAACGGCTTTGCTGTTTCAGGCTATTCCGCATCAAACAACAGAGATTTCCAGAGACTCGGCAAAGGCAACTTTGACTCCTTTGTTTACACCGTTAACACCTACGGTGAAGCCAAGCAGATTTATGGCTTCGGCGGCTCAGCATCAGACCATGCAAGAGCAATCTGCTCAAACGGCGACACTCTCTATCTCTGCGGCATGACAAATTCAAGCGACGGTGATTATGCAGGCATGACTCCTGCAGGCACAGAAGACAACGCAGTCGGTATCATCCGCTGCTACAACCTCTCCTGATAAAACACTTAACCCCTCGGTTTTAAAAACCGAGGGGTTAATCTTTTTTTATTTCTTTTTTATTTTCGGAACTATCATACACGCTGCAATAACGGCAACTGCGGCAATTGCCGCAACAATGACCCATACCATAGAAGTGCTTCCCGTATCGGGCAGGGCAGCAACCGCGGTTTCAGCATCTGCCGCAAAGGCATAAAGCGCAGCCGTTACAACACCGAGAAGCATTACGGCGCAAAGAATTATCGCCACTACCCTCACAAATATATTACGTCTGTTCATTTTTGTTTCTCCTTGCTTATCAGCCTATTCTGAGCAGCTTTTTCATTGCTTCGCCTAAATCCTCGGCAAGCTTAACGGCGCTTTCGTTTGTTTTTCCGCAGCCTGTGATATAAACCTTGATTTTCGGCTCTGTGCCCGAAGGACGGACTATCGCAAAGTTACCGTCCGGCAATGTATAGGCAAGAACATTGGATTTCGGCAGCTCAATAGCTGTTACCGCACCTGTTTGCGTATCGGTTATGGTGCTTGCTTCAAAATCATGCACCTCGAGCACCTTGAGACCTGCCAGCTCTTTGGGCGGATTTTCTCTTGTTTCGCTCATTATTTCAGCCATCCTGACCATACCGCTTGCGCCCTCAAAGGCAAAGTTATAAAGGCGGTTAACATAGATGCCGAACTCCTCATAAATGCCGTTCAGAACATCAACAAGAGTTTTGCCCTTGCTCTTATAATAAGCCGCCATTTCGCATATCATCAGCGAAGCTGCAACCGCATCCTTATCCCTTGCGTGGGTGCCGATAAGATAGCCGTAGCTTTCCTCAAAGCCCATAACAAAGCGGTTGTCATCGCCTGTTTTTTCAAGATTTGCAATGAATTCGCCGACATACTTGAAGCCTGTGAGAACATCAACAACCTTACAGCCGTATTTTGCGGCAACTCTGTCAATGAGCGGTGTTGAAACAAAGGATTTTGTCATGAGCGATTTTTCAGGCAGAGTGCCCTTTTCTTTTCTTGCGGAAAGCATGTATTCGGCGAGCAGAACGCCCACATCATTACCCGAAAGGAGCACATATTCGCCGCCTGTAAGCACGGCAATACCCACTCTGTCGCAGTCGGGGTCTGTTGCAAGAAGCAAATCTGCTTTTTCGCTCTTCGTCATTTCAAGAGCACACTCAAAAACCTGCCTGATTTCGGGATTGGGATAGGGGCAGGTGGGGAATTTTCCGTCAGGCATTTCCTGCTCTTTAACAACGGAAACGTTCTTAAAGCCCGCTCTTTCAAGAATTGTTCTTACGGGAATATTGCCTGTGCCGTTAAGCGGGGTATAAATTACCTTAAGGTCGCTCGCTTTACTGATTTCGGGGTTAATGGGTCTTTGCATAACCTGCGCATAAAATTCCTCAACCAGCTCATCGGAAATATATTCAATAACGCCGCTTTCAATTGCTTCATCAAAGGGGATTCGTTTAATATCCTCGAACATATCAACCTTCTGAATAAAGGAATAGGTTTCGAGTGCAGCTTCATCGGTCATCTGATAACCCGAGGGGTCATAGCACTTATAACCGTTATATTTTGAAGGATTATGGCTTGCAGTGATCACTATTCCGCTCTGACACTTAAGGCGCATAACCGCAAAGGACAGCAACGGAGTTGGCATAAGCGTTGGAAAAATATAGGTTTTGATGCCGTTTGCCGCAAGAACCTCGGCGCACTGCTTTGAAAACACATCCGAATTGATTCTTGAATCATAACCGATAGCAACGCTTGCGCTTTCATATTTACTGTTAAGATAATCTGCAAGACCCTGGGTTGCCTGGCAAACAGTGTAGGTATTCATTCTGTTAGTGCCTGCGCCGAGAACACCTCTTAAGCCTGCTGTGCCGAATTCAAGATTTCTGTAAAAACGGTCAAGAATTTCCTCATCGTTGCCCTTGATTGCGAGCAATTCAGCGTGAATTTCTTCGTTTTCGGCAGTGTTTTCCAGCCAAAGGTCATAAAGCTTGTTTACATCGTTCATAGCCATCTCTCCTTATCTTTTATACAAATATAATATCCGTTTTTTAATTTATTGTCAATGTTTCAGAAATATTCTGAAAATTTTTGCCCGTTGACTAATATTTTACAATTTGATATACTTTAATAAATATTTTTTAAAGAGGTAAAGAGTATGAGCGCATTTTCGCTTTTCATCAATAAAATACTTTCACTGATTTTTGCCGTTGTGCTTATTCCGTTTTCAATCCTGACCCACGGAATCGACCTTATCTCCGCAGGCGAACGCACAGACGAATCCAAAACAAACGTTGTCGGCATCGGCGCATATTTCCGCTCACAGGGCTTAACAACTGACGGAGAAACTCTTTATTTTTCTTCAAAAACAACGCTTATCAGAACCGAAAGCGATGCAAAAACTCTCGTCAACGCAAATTACTTTGCAATTCCCGATGAGCTGAAGGAGCTTGGTATCAAGCATATAGGCGGTTTGAGTTATTACAACGGATATATTTATGCAGGTCTTGAGGACAGCAAGGTGTGGAATTACCCCATTATCGGCGTTTATGATGCCGACACGTTGGAGCTTGTTGAATATTATGTTATGGATAACGAAATGATAACAAGAGGCATGCCCTGGGTCTGCGTTAATCCCGAAAACGGTTATCTTTACTGCACCGACCACTCCAAAAACCCCACAAAGCTGCTCGTTTACGACACGGCAGATAAAATGTCCTTCGTTAAAGAGGTTGCCCTTGAAGAATCCCCCTATGCAATTCAAGGCGCAGAATTCTTTGACGGCATTCTTTATGCCGCAACTAACGATGACACACAGGCTGTTTATAAAATAACCCCTGAAACAGGTAAGGTTGAAAAATATCTTGACCGAAATCTCACCTCAGGCAGCGAGGGTGAAGGCATGACCTTTATGGTTAAAGACGGAACGCCCGTTATTGTTGCAATGGATATGGGTCCCCTCTTTATCAACGCATTTGTAAGGGAATATCCCTTTGAGTAATTCTTTGGAGGAAATAAAATGAAAAACAAAACCTTACCCCTTGCTCTCGGTGCAGTTGCAGTTGCACTGATAAGCATTGTTGCGGTGTTGGGCGTTAAAATGTCAAACGGCAGCAGCCCTGCAATTGAGCCCGCAGACGGCAGCGTTTATTCTGAAACAGAAAAAAATTATCCCGTTCACAGCGAAACGAGATTTTCCGTTCCCGAATCGCTTGAATTCAATGTTCCGACAGCGACAACCGCTCCCGATGAAACCGAAGCAACGCAGACAACAACCGCAGAATCAACAACAATCACAGAGAAGCTGACTCAGATTGCAACAACAGTTGTAAACACAGCTTTCAAAGAAGTTTTCTCCTTGCCGAAGGCACCTCAGTATGTGCCCCCCGACACAGATCTTGACTTCTCAAAAATCAACCTTGCTTCTTATAAATATAATTCCGACGGTAACTTCTATTACACCGACGATAAAGACTGTTGGCAAAAGGACTTTGGGTTTAACGAGGTTTATGACAATTTTGCCCCCATCACCATGATGTATTATGACACCGTGCGCACAATCTTTGAATACGGCGGCAAGGAATGGCTTATTCAGACATGGAAGGGCCAGTACGGCATGGCGTTTGTCGGCGGCGAAGTCGGCGTTTACACAAGAAATATCGGCAGCATCGGAACACATTTTGTCTGCGCCGATAAATCTGACTGGCTCAACATGGAAATGGCTTTCATGTGGGATGAATACAGCAACGGAAACTACAGAGCCGTTTTTAACCGTGATTATGATAAATATTGGTGGGCAACGGGCTTTGTTGTGGGATTCCCCAACGGCAGCCTCCGCCAGACCCTCACCGAATTCAGGCTTGTAACTCACATAACTTTTAAAGATACGGAAATGGCAAACGCTTTCTGCGAAGCCTTTGAAGCTAACGGTTTTACCCGTGTTTCAAAGCTCAACAACAACTCGCCCGACACCTTTGTTCAGGTTGGCCCCGATGTTGCGTTTGTCTGGCAGAATATCAATCACAAATAAAAAAAGACCGCAGAGAAAAATCTCTGCGGTCTTAATTATTTTACTCAGATAACTCTTACTCTGATTGCGCCTTCAATATTTGCATCAAATGCTTTATCGGTATCGATTACAGTGTAACCCATATCCTTTTTGTTTGCGGTGAAAATTGAGGTCACGCTTGCGCCTGCTGCCTTTGCTGCAGCTTCAGCCTTTGCTGCGAAATCATCTGCGTTTTCCTTATGGATAAAGCAGGTGCGCACTACAAAGCTCTCTGCAAGGCATGTGTTGGGCAGATTAACGGAATTCTTAATTTCGCCCTTAAGCAGATAAGCCGAAACTTCATCAGCCGCCATCATTGCGCAGTTTTCTTCGCTTTCGGGAGTGGATGCTCCGAGGTGAGGCATAGCGGTTACGCCCTCTGCACCGAGCTGCTCGTCAGTGGGGAAATCGGTTACATATGCGCCCGCCTTACCGCTTGCAAGTGCATCAACAATATCCTTTGAAGCAACAAGCTCACCGCGTGCAAAGTTAAGAATTCTTACGCCGTCCTTCATCTTTGCGAGTGATTCAGCGTTAACCACTCCTCTTGTTGAATCGTTAAGAGGAGCATGGAGAGTGATATAATCGCTCTTCGCAAAAAGCTCATCAAGTTCAACAAGCTCGATATCTGTTTTGCCTGCTGCAAAGGGGTCATAAGCAACAATACTCATGCCGAGTGCCTTTGCATCCCTTGCAACAAGTGCGCCGATTGCACCAAGACCCACGATACCAAGGGTTTTGCCGAGAATTTCGGGGCCTGCAAAGCTGCTCTTACCCTTTTCTACAAGCTTGCCGACGTTATCGCCCTCGCCCTTGAGAGTTTTGCACCAATCAAGAGAAGCGGCAACCTTTCTTGAAGCCATGAAAAGTGAGCAGAGAACAAGCTCTTTAACCGCATTTGCGTTTGCGCCGGGAGTGTTGAAAACAACAACGCCCTTGTCGCTGCAGGCAGGGATGGGGATGTTGTTAACACCTGCACCTGCTCTTGCAATTGCAACCGTGTTGTCCGAAAGCTCCATTTCGTGCATTGAAGCGGAGCGAACAAGAATTGCATCGGGATTCTCAACATTGTCTGCGCAAACAAACTTTGCCGCATCAAGTCTGTCAAGACCCGTTTTAGAAATTTTATTTAAGGTTAAAATATTAAACACTGTCAGTCCCCCAATCAGTTCTTCTTTTCGAATTCTTTCATGAATTCAACAAGCTTTTCAACGCCTTCGATGGGCATTGCATTATAGATTGAAGCTCTCATGCCGCCGACCGAGCGGTGACCCTTAAGGTTAACAAAGCCTGCTTCGGTTGCATCCTTAACAAACTTTGCGTTAAGCTCGTCGCTTTCTGTTACGAATGTAACATTCATCATTGAGCGGTCGCTCTTCTTAACGGGGTTATGGAACATATTACTGCCGTCGATGAAATCATAGAGAATTGAACATTTCTTCTCGTTATGAAGCTTCATTGCCTCAAGTCCGCCGAGATTCTTTATCCATTCAAGCACAAGCTTGCACATATAAATTGAATAGCAGGGCGGAGTGTTATACATTGAGTCGTTATCGGCAAGCACCTTGTAATCAAGCATTGTGGGAGTGTAATCCCTTGCGTTTCCGAGAAGGTCCTCACGAACGATAACAACGGTCAGACCTGCGGGAGCAACATTCTTCTGTGCGCCGCCGTAGATTACGCCGTATTTTGAAACATCCATAGGCTCCGAAAGGAAGCATGACGAAACGTCTGCAACAAGGGGAACATTGCCTGTGTCAGGAAGCTCGGCAAAGCGAGTACCGTAGATTGTGTTGTTCTGGCAGATATAGAAATAGTCTGCATCGGGGGTGAAATCAGCCTTGTTAAGCTCGGGGATACAGGAGAAATTCTGCTCCTTTGATGAGCCGACAACCTTGATTTCGCCGTATTTGCAAGCTTCCTTATATGCCTTGGTTGAAAACTGACCCGAAAGAACATAGTCAGCCTTTCCGCTGCCGTTAAGGAAGTTGAGGGGGATAGCGGCAAACTGGGTTGATGCGCCGCCCTGGCAGAAGATAACCTTGTAGTTATCGGGGATATTCATGACCTCTTTGAAAAGATCACGAGCACCGAAAATGATTTCTTCATAAACCTTTGAACGATGGCTCATTTCAAGAACCGACTGTCCGCTGCCCTTATAATCAAGCATCTCTGCGGCTGCTCTGTTGAGCACGCTTTCGGGAAGCATTGAAGGACCTGCCGAAAAATTATAAACTCTTGCCATGATATATCATCCTTCCATATGGAAAATTACATTTATATATTATTCTGCGCAAAAACAAACAGTGAATATTATTCTTCCGCTGCAACTATGCCGATTCCAAGGTCATCAAGCTGAACGCCGTCAACAACTGCGGGGCATTCGGTCATGGGCTCGCTTGCGTTCTGAACCTTAGGATATGCAATAACATCTCTGAGCGATTCACAGCCGAGCATCTGCATAACAAGCCTGTCAAGGCCGATGCCCATGCCGCCGTGGGGCGGTGCGCCGTATTTGAATGCATCGAGAAGATAGCCGAATTTATTGTGTGCCTCTTCATCGGAAAGACCGAGAAGCGAGAAAATTCTTGCCTGAAGGTCGGGGTTTGTTATTCTGATTGAGCCTGAGCAAAGCTCAACGCCGTTGAGAACAAGGTCATATGCCTTTGCTCTTACCGCACCCTTATCGGTTTCAAGATAATCAAGGCATTCATCCATGGGCGATGTGAACGGATGGTGCATTGCAACAAACTGCTGAGCATCCTCATCCCAATCAAAGAACGGGAATTCGGTTATCCAAAGAAGATTATATTGCTTTTCAGGAATAATGTCAAGCTTCTTTGCAACAGTCTGACGGAGTGCGCCGAGAACGGAGAGAACGGTTGAGTTCTTGCCGTCGCCGATGATAAGAACAACGTCGCCTGCCTTTGCATCAGCCTTTGCGAGCACTGCGTTCATTTCATCCTCTGTGAGGAATTTTGCAAATGAGGATGCCATTGTGCCGTCCTCATTCATTCTTACCCATGCAAGACCCTTTGCGCCGATGCCTCTTACCATTTCGGTGAGCTTATCAATTTCTTTTCTTGTGAGGGTTGAAACTGCACCCTTTGCAGTTATACCTCTTACGCTGCCGCCTGCTTCAAGTGCGCCCGTGAAAACGCCGAAGCCGCAGCCCTTAACGGTATCGCTCAGGTCATAGATTTCCATGCCGAAGCGGGTATCGGGCTTGTCGCTGCCGTAGCGCTCCATAGCCTCTTTATAAGTAAGTCTGGGGAGGGGCAACTGAATATCTACGCCGAGAGCCTCTTTGAAAACTCTTGCCATGTAGCCCTCACCGATTGCGAGAACATCCTCCATGTCAACAAAGGACATTTCAAGGTCAATCTGAGTGAATTCGGGCTGACGGTCTGCACGAAGGTCCTCGTCACGGAAGCAGCGGGCAATCTGCATATATCTGTCAAAGCCCGCAACCATTGAAAGCTGCTTATAAAGCTGAGGTGACTGGGGCAGAGCATAGAACTTGCCCTTGTGAATACGGCTGGGAACAAGATAGTCTCTTGCGCCTTCGGGAGTTGATTTGATAAGAATTGGGGTTTCAATTTCGATGAAGCCGTTTTCATCAAAATAGTCTCTTGTAATCTTGGTTATCTTATGGCGGAGAAGAATGTTCTTCTGCAGGTCGGGTCTGCGAAGGTCAAGATAACGGTATTTAAGCCTTGTAAGCTCCGCTGTCTGGCAGTCCTCAATAATCTCAAAGGGAGGTGTTTCGCTCTTTGCAAGAACTCTGAGGTCTGTTACCTCAATTTCAATTTCGCCTGTGGGAATTTCGGTATTCTTTGCGGAGCGTTCTCTGACAACGCCCTGCGCCATAAGAACATATTCGCTTCTTGCTGAAGCTGCTTTTTCAAAAACATCCTTTGCGGTTGCTTCGTCAAATGCAAGCTGAACAATACCTTCTCTGTCACGAAGGTCAATGAAAATAAGTGCGCCGAGGTCTCTCTGGCGCTGCACCCAGCCTGCAACGGTTACTGTTTTGCCTGCATCTGCAAGGCGGAGCTCACCGCAGTAATGGGTTCTTTTAAGTCCGGTCATAAAGTCCATTTTATATCATCCTTCAATTATATATTCAAAAGTGCCGAGAGGTCTACACCTTCAAGGTCAAGGGATTCGCCGAGAGCCGCTGTTTCTGAGCGGACAAGGAATTCCATGAAATTTTCGGCAAGGTCGGCAAGCTCCATCTCTGTTGCTTCGCCGCTGTCCATATTCTTAACCTTTGCTTTGCCCGAAGCGATTTCATCATCGCCGAGCACCATTGTGTATTTTGCGCCGATTTTATCGGCATATTTCATCTGTGCCTTGAGCGACCTGCCAACAACATCTGTCTGCGCACCGATACCGCCTGCACGAAGGTCGGCAACGATTGCAGCAGCTTCATACGAAGCATTTTCGCCCATGGGAGCAATGTAGATATCGCAGCCTGCGGGCTTGGGAAGCTCAATTCCCTGCGCTTCAAGGAGCATGAGCAGTCTGCCCGTGCCGAGACCGAAACCGAGCGAAGGCACATGAGGCCCGCCAAGCTCTTCGATAAGCCCGTCATAACGTCCGCCGCCGCAAACAGTTCCCTGCGCGCCGATATCGGTTGAAACGAACTCAAAAACGGTTCTTGTATAATAGTCAAGCCCTCTTACGATTCGGGGATTGACGGTGTATTCGATATTCATTTTATCAAGATATTTCTTGACACTTTCAAAATGCTTTGAGCAATCCTCGCAGATATAATCGATTATTGCAGGTGCGCCCGCTGCAATTTCACTGCATATGGGGCTTTTGCAATCAAGAATACGCATTGGATTCTTTTCGAGCCTACCGAGGCAAGTCGGGCAAAGCTCATCTTTCCTTGATTCGAAATATTCCTTGAGGGCAGCGTGGTAATTCTTGCGGCATTCGGGGCAGCCGATTGAATTAAGCTGAAGCTCAATTCCCTCAACGCCGAGGAATGCAAAAATTTCGTTTGCAAGTGAAATTACCTCTGCATCTGCAGCGGGATGAGCTGCGCCAAGCATTTCAACGCCGAACTGCTGGAACTCCCTCCATCTGCCTGCCTGAGGCTTTTCATATCTGTAGCAGTTAAGAACATAGCAGAGCTTTTGGGGCAAGGCTTCGTTGAAAAGACCGTGCTCAAGAAATGCTCTTGCCGCACCTGCCGTGCCTTCGGGGCGAAGGGTGATTGAACGCCCGCCCTTATCGTCGAAGGTATACATTTCCTTCTGCACAACGTCGGTAGTTTCACCTACTCCCCTCTGGAAAAGCTCGGTATGTTCAAAAACGGGCGTTCTGATTTCTCTGAAACCGAATTTTCCCGCTATATCGAGCAAAGTCTGCTCAATAAACTGATTTTTATAAACCACATCGGGCAGGATATCCTGCGTGCCTTTAATGGCTTTTGTTACAAGTGCCATAAAATTATCTTCCTTACTTTAAAAACTGAACAGGGTCGTCTTTGATAAGACGACCCTGAGAAAATTTGCATTGCTGCCAACAGGAGCGCCGGATGAAGGCTTAAGCCTTCCTCGGATTAACGATTTCACGCCAATCCAGATCGCCTCTGGCAAGTGAGTGTATAAGTGCTTCAGCCGTTGCAATATTTGTTGCAACGGGAACATTGTGAACATCGCACAGCCTGAGAAGCGTTGCTTCATTGGGCTCATGGGGCTTCGCTGTGAGCGGATCACGGAAAATCAGCAAAAGGTCAATTTCGTTGCAGGCAATTCTTGATGCAATCTGCTCATCGCCGCCCTGAGTTCCGCTTAAGAATCTTGTTATATCAAGACCTGTTGCTTCCGCAACCATTTTACCTGTTGTTCCGGTTGCATAAAGGTTGTGACGGCTCAGCACGCCGCAATAGGCTATGCAAAACTGTATCATGAGTTCTTTTTTTGCATCGTGGGCAAGTAAAGCAATATTCATCCGTTAATCCTCCTCTGCTTTTCTGTCCGCTTTTTTAGCTTTTCTATAATAATATCAAATATGATTTAATCTGACAAGACCTTAAATAAAAATTTTTAAAAATGATTTATTTTGGAGCTTTTATAATTTTTTTGCAGAATTTTAAGGCTTATTCTTCTGCAGAAACTTCTGTTTCGGCGGATTCTGCAGCCTCAACCTCTTCATTCGCCTCTTCTTCTTTCTGAACAGCAACCGCTGTTATCAGTTTTTCGCCCTCGGTAACCTTCATAACTCTTACACCTTTTGAGGGTCTTGCGCAAAGTCTGATGGTTTCCATGGGAATTCTGATAATAATGCCGTCAGAAGAAATAAGCATAAGGTCATCCGCCGGGTCAACGACCTCGATTGCGGCAATATCGCCGTATTTCGCAACGTGGTAGTTGGTAAGACCCGAACCGCCCCTGTTCTGAATTCTGTAGTCATCGATTTCACTCAGGCGGCCGTAGCCTGTTTCGCTGACTGTGAGAACCTTTTTGCCCTCGGTGAGAATATCCATTCCCACAACGCAGTCGCCCTCTTTGAGCTTAAGGGCACGCACGCCTCTTGCTGTTCTGCCGATAACTCTTGCATCATCCTCACGGAACGCAATAGCCATGCCTTTCTTTGTTGCAACAATAAGATTATCGCCGCCCTCGGTGAGTTTAACCCACACAAGCTCGTCATCATCGTCAAGGTTGATGGCGATAACGCCGTTTTTGCGGACATTCTTATATGCATCAAGCTCGGTGCGCTTGATAATGCCGTTTCTTGTGAGCATGCAAAGATAATAGTTATCCTCGCCGAATTCGGGAACTCTTATCATTGCTGATACTCTTTCACCCTCTTCAACGGGAAGCAGGTTGACTATATTCATTCCCTTGCTCTGGCGTGAGCCCTCGGGAATTTCATAGCCCTTGAGTCTGTAAGTCTTACCCTTTGTGGTGAAGAACATAATGTAATCATGGGTTGAGCAGGTGAACATTGTTTTTACAACGTCCTCGTCTCGGCGGGTAAGACCCTTAACGCCTCTGCCGCCTCTGTTCTGCTGCTTGTATTCATCCATGGGAATGCGCTTGATATAGCCCATATCGGTAAGAGTGAATACACAGGTTTCCTGAGGAATAAGATCCTCAATATCAACCTCGCCCGAAACATTGACAATTTCTGTTTTTCTTTCATCCGCAAACTTATCACGGACAGCCATTGCCTCAGTTTTAACGATATCGAGAACTCTTGATTCATTGGCAAGAATATCGTTGAAATCTGCAATCTTCTCTCTGAGCTCATCAAGCTCATTGTTAATCTTAAGAATTTCAAGACCTGCCAACTGACCGAGACGGAAAGCAACGATTGCTGCTGCCTGCGGGTCATCAAAGCCGAATTTTTCCATTATGGCAACCTTGGCTTCCGCCTGACCGCCTTTACATGCCCTGATGGTTGCGATGATATCATCAACAATATCAATGGCTCTTGCAAGGCCCTCAAGGATATGCGCTCTGTCCACTGCTTTTTTGAGGTCATATCTCGTTCTGCGTGTTATAACCTCTTCCTGGAATTTGATGTAGTGAGAAAGGATTTCCTTGAGCGAAAGCTGCTTGGGCTCACCGTTTACAAGGGCAATCATGATTGCGCCGAAGGTATCCTGAAGCTGAGTATATGAGAAAAGCTGATTGAGAACAACCTGAGGATTTGCATCTCTCTTAAGGTCGATTGAAATCAGCATGCCCTTCTTTGACGAATAGTCGTTAACGTCGGAAATGCCTTCAATTCTCTTATCTTTAACAAGGTTTGCAATGCTTTCGATAAGCCTTGCCTTGTTGACCATATAAGGAATTTCGGTTACCTGAATTTCAAATCTGCCGTTTTTCTTTTCAACAATCTCTGTTTTTGCTCGCAGAGTAATTTTGCCTCTGCCCGTTGAATAAGCGGCTCTTATGCCTGCCCTGCCCATAACAACGCCCCTTGTGGGGAAGTCGGGACCTTTGATATGCTCCATAAGACCGTCAAGGTCGATATCGGGGTTATCAATAAGGGCGCACATTCCGTCGATAACCTCGCCGAGGTTATGAGGGGGAATGTTTGAAGCCATGCCGACGGCGATACCTACCGAGCCGTTAACAAGAAGATTGGGGAATCTTGAGGGCAGAACGGTGGGTTCCTTAAGACGGTCGTCATAGTTTGTTGTGAAATCAACGGTGTCCTTATCGATATCCGTAAGCATTCTCAGAGCCATTTTGCTCATTCTGGACTCTGTGTAACGGTATGCAGCAGGGGGGTCACCGTCAACCGAACCGAAGTTACCGTGGCCGTCAACAAGAACATATCTCATTGAGAAGGTCTGTGCAAGACGAACCATTGCATCGTAAACCGATGCGTCGCCGTGGGGATGGTATCGGCCGAGAACGGAACCTACGGTGTCGGCACACTTTCTGTATGCTTTATCGGGGGTAAGTCCGTTTTCGTGCATTGTGTAAAGAATTCTTCTGTGAACGGGCTTCAAGCCGTCTCTTACATCGGGAAGTGCACGGGATGTGATAACCGTCATCGAGTAATCGAGGAACGATTTGCGCACTTCTTTATTCAAATCGACATTTATAATTTTTTGAGTGTCGCGTGCGTCACCAAAGCTCATTTTTGATTAGTCCTTTCCGAAAAATCATATATCCAGATTCTGAACGTATTTAGCGTTCTGCTCAATAAATTCGCGGCGGGGTTCAACCTTATCGCCCATAAGAATGGAGAAGGTTTCATCTGCTTCCATTGCATCCGCAAGGGTAACTCTGAGCATAATTCTTGTTGCAGGGTCCATAGTGGTTTCCCAAAGCTGCTCGGGATCCATTTCACCAAGACCTTTATATCTCTGAATATCGCAGCTTCCGCCGAATTCTTCAATCTTCTGGTCACGTTCCTCATCGGAAAAGGCGTAGGCAAACTTTTTGCCCTTGCTCACCTTAAACAGAGGGGGCTGAGCCAGATAAACGTGGCCTTCCTCAATAAGAGGACGCATATAGCGGAAGAAGAAGGTGAGAAGCAATACTCTGATGTGCGCGCCGTCAACGTCGGCATCGGCCATGATAACAACTTTTTCGTAGCGGATTTTGCTGATATCGAAATCGTCGCCTATGCCCGTTCCGAGAGCGGTAACAACAGGCTGAAGCTTATCGTTGCCGATAACTCTGTCAAGCCTTGCTTTCTCAACATTGAGCATTTTACCCCAGAGGGGAAGGATAGCCTGATAGGTTCTGTCTCTGCCTTCCTTTGCCGAGCCGCCCGCAGAGTCACCCTCTACGATGTATATTTCTGTTCCCTCAGCCTGCTTTTCGGTGCAGTCTGCAAGCTTACCGGGAAGTGAATTTCCTTCAAGAACAGATTTTCTTCTGGCAAGGTCTCTTGCCTTTCTTGCGGCTTCTCTTGCCCTTGCGGCATCGAGAGCCTTTGAGAAAATAGCCTTTGCAACAGCGGGATTTTCCTCAAAATAGGTCATCAGCTTATCGTAAACCATAGCGTTGACCATAGTCTGAACATCGGTGTTGCCGAGCTTGCTCTTTGTCTGACCTTCAAACTGAGCTTCGGTAAGCTTAACTGAAACAATAGCTGTCAGACCTTCTCTTACATCCTCTCCCGAGAGCTTTTTGTCGCCATCTTTAAGAATATTATACTTTTTGCCGTAATCGTTGAATACTCTTGTCAAAGCGGTCTTGAAGCCTGTTTCGTGAGTACCGCCGTCCTCTGTGCGGACGTTATTTGCAAACGAGAGGATAAGCTCGTTGTAGCTGTCGTTATAGAAAAGTGAAATTTCTGCGTATTTATCGCCCTTTGCGCCCGAAAAATGAACGGGCTTTTCGTGAAGAGGAGTAAGACCTCTCACGCCGGTGAGATACTCTGCAAAGGATGAAAGGCCGCCTTCGTAGCAATAAACTCTTTCAACGATATTTTCGGGGTCTCTGCTGTCCTTAAGGCTGATTGAAAGGCCTGCATTGAGGAACGCAGACTCTCTGAGCCTTCTTTCAAGAGTATCAAAATCATAAACAGTTGTTTCCTGAAAAATCTTTGCATCGGGTTTGAAACGGATGAATGTTCCGGTTTCGTCCGTATCACCGACGATTTCAAGGTTTGTTTCAATGTTACCGCCGTTTACGAAACGTTGGCGGTGAATGTGGCCTGCCTGAGAAACCTCAACCTCAAACCACTCTGAAAGAGCGTTAACAACCGAAGAACCAACACCGTGAAGACCGCCCGATACTTTGTATCCGCCGCCGCCGAACTTGCCGCCTGCGTGAAGAACGGTAAGAACAACGGTAACAGAGGGCAGACCCATTTTTTCGTTAATGCCGACGGGAATTCCTCGTCCGTTATCTCGAACAGAAATTACATTGCCCTGCTCAATTTCAACCTCGATGTGAGTGCAGTAGCCCGCAAGAGCTTCGTCGATCGAGTTGTCAACTATTTCATAAACAAGGTGGTGCAGACCTCTGGGGCCCGTTGAACCGATATACATACCGGGTCTTTTGCGAACCGCTTCAAGTCCCTCAAGAACCTGAATCTGACTTGCGTCATATTCCTCCGTAACTACGGTGTTCATTTCCTCGGAATCTGCTTCAAAAGAAACGATTTCTTCTTCGGGAACTTCCTGAGCAACGTTCAGTTCGTTATTGTTTTCAATATCCACTTTTTTACCTCCCGTTACATTCCAAGGCGGTTAGCAACGCCTTTTTTGTTTTTATCCTTGCCGGGTTTATATTTGGGCGGATTTTCAAGGCGCATCTTTGCGCTCTTGCCCGCCTTTGACCCGAGATATTTGTTAACGTTGATAACAGGGCTTGTCATATCCTCGCTCATGTAGTCAACGCAGTTTGCAAGCATTTCCTGGTCATTATCCATAGCTCCGAGAATGGTAACAACGATAAGGCTCTGGGTTTCGTTTGTTCCGTCCTCATAAATATCGTTAAGAAGATTGAAGAGCTTTCTCATCTTCTGAGGATTGTTTTCTTTTATTGTCTGCATAACAACGGGTGTGCCGTGTTTAACAAAGAAATCCTCAGCAAGGAACTGGCCGTATTTTTCGCAGTTTGCTTTGTACTCATCGCGAAGCTCGGGATAAACGGCAGTGAAGCGGTTTGCAAGGGTGTTGGGGTCATAAGAAACAGAGCCGCTCTTTGCCGCCGCCTTTGAAACAGGCTGGGGAAGCTTTGCCTTTGTGGGCTTAACGGTCTTTGTTCCGAAATGCTCAACAAGAGTTTCGCTGAACTCGTTGACAACATACTTTACGCCCTTTGCGTCTGCGTTCTCTTCATCAAGAAGCGAAACGGAAAGCTTTGAATAATCGCTTTCAAGAATTTCGCCTTCTTTTGCCGCACCGAGAAGCGTAATTTTATCGTTGAAATGCTCAATCTTCAGCGCTTTGTTTTCGCCCTTGTATTTGATAACAATTCTTCCCGAATCCGTAACTGCAGGAAGCTCTCCTTTTTCAATTCCGTCGGGCACAACTACGGTGAAGCCGCATTCCTTTAATGTTTCACTCAGACCGCCTGTGATATCCGCAAGAGCGGAATAAATATCAGCCATGATAAAACTCCTTTATATCTTTAATTATAGAATATAGCTAAGTATAACATATTTATAAAAGAGAATAATTCTATATTAGAAAAATAAGCTATTATATTATAAATATTTTATTAATTATATATAGAAAATTGTTTAAAAATGCTCTCTATAAAATGTTGACTAATTATTTGCATTGTGATAATATATTTTGATAGATTTGATTATAATGGGTAAAAAGGCTCAAGGAGACAGATTGATTATGAAGAAAAAGGTGCTTGTTCTTTTCGGCGGCGTTTCAAGCGAGCATGACGTTTCGCTTTCCTCCGCCTGTTCCGTTATCAAAAACATTCCCGCAGATAAATATGATATAGTCACAATGGGCATAACCAAAGACGGCGAATGCTATGTTTACGGCGGCTCGCCCGATATGCTCCCCGGCGGCAAGTGGCTTGAGGATAAAGAAAATCTCGAACCCGCCGTTATTTCATGCAACCGCTCGCATCACGGCATAATCCGCCTCGCAAAGGGTGCTGAAATCGAAAAAATAGACGTTGTTTTTCCTGTTCTTCACGGCAAAAACGGCGAGGACGGCACAATGCAGGGTCTGCTTGAAATCGCAGGCATTCCCTATGTAGGCTGTAACACTGCAGCAAGCGCAATCTGCATGGATAAGGCCGCTACAAACGCCATGGCAGACTTTTACGGCATACCTCAGGCAAAGTGGGTTGCCTTCGATAAATACGCTTATTCGGCAAATAAAGACGCTTTGCTCGCAAATGCCGCTGAAAAGCTCGGCTTTCCCATCTTCGTTAAGCCCGCAAACGCAGGCTCATCAGTCGGCATCAGCAAGGCAAAGAACATCGAAGAGCTTGAAGCTGCATGCGAAAAAGCATTTGAGCACGATAAAAAGCTTGTGCTTGAAGAAGGCGTTATCGGCATGGAGGTTGAGGTTGCCGTTATGGGCAACGAAGAACCCGTCGCATCGGTTGTCGGCGAGGTTGTTCCCTGCAACGAGTTTTATGATTACGACGCAAAATATCTTGCAAACGAAAGCGAGCTTCATATCCCCGCAAGGCTCAGTGAAGATAAGCTCAGCGCTGTTCAGGCTGCCGCAATCAACGCATACAGAGCGCTCGGCTGCTCAGGCTTCACAAGAGTTGACTTTTTCGTTCGCACAAGCGACGGCGAAATTATGCTCAACGAGCCTAACACCATCCCCGGCTTTACTTCAATCAGCATGTATCCCAAGCTGTTTGCGGCAACTGGTATCCCCTATTCCGAGCTGCTCGATAAGCTCCTTCAGCTTGCAATGGAGAAATAAAAATGAAAAACGCAATTGTAACAATAAAAGACCGCCATATTCAGGACGGCGAAGAATTTTCCTGCGAGCTGACAACCTCGGGTCAGTTTGAGCTTGCCGAAAACGGCTGCACAATTATCTATCACGAAACGGACGAAGAGCTTACTAACTGCACAACTGCTCTTATAGTTGAGGGTTCGCAGAGAATTTCAATGACCCGCTCAGGCAAATACAACACGGAAATGATAATCGAGAAAGACCGCCGCCACAGCTGCTATTATTCAACGCCCTACGGCGAGCTGCTGATGGGCATTTACGCAAAGATGATTTCAAACGAAATAGGCGAAAACGGCGGCGTGCTCAGATTTGCATACACCATTGATTTCAACAACAATCCGGCATCGGAAAATGAGCTTCATATTACGGTTGTCGAAAAAACACAGGAGGAATAAATAATGTCACTTTTAGTTAAGCAGGCCGTTAGCGAACTGCGCACCGCTATTATGGAAGCGGCAGGCAGAGCCGTTGCAGACGGCGAATTCCCCGAAATTCCGCTCAGCGATTTTATAATAGAAGTGCCTGCAAATAAGGATAACGGCGATTATTCGTCAAACGCCGCAATGGCATGGGCAAGGGACCTCAGAAGCGCACCCCGCAAGATAGCTCAGACCATTGCAGACAGACTTTTCCTTGAATATACATTCTTTGACAGATGCGAAATCGCAGGCCCCGGATTCATGAATTTTTATCTCAAGGAAAGTTTCAACGCCTGCATCATTCAGGATATTCTCGAAAAGGGCGCAGACTACGGCCGTTCGGACTACGGTCAGGGCAAAAAAATAAATATCGAATTTGTTTCCGCAAACCCCACAGGCCCCATGCACATGGGCAACGCAAGAGGCGGCGCACTCGGCGACTGCCTTGCAGCGGTTATGGATTTTGCAGGCTATAATGTAAGCCGCGAATTCTACGTTAACGACGCAGGTAATCAGATTGAAAAATTCGGTCTTTCTCTCGACATCAGATATCAGCAGCTTTTCAAGGGCGAGGATGCCGTTGAACTGCCCGAGGACAGCTACCACGGCGAAGACATCATAGTCAGAGCAAAGGAATTTGCCGATATCCACGGCGATAAATATATCGATGCTTCCGAGGCAGAGCGCAGAAAAGCTCTTGTTGACTATGCTCTCCCCAAGAACATTGATGCAATGAAAGAAAATCTTACCAAATACCGCATTGAGTATGACACCTGGTTCCTTGAAAGCACACTCCACAACGGCGGCGAGCTTGCAGAAACTCTTGATATCATGAAAAGCAAGGGCCTTACATACGAAAAAGACGGCGCACTCTGGTATAAAAACAAGGAAATTCTCGGTGCAAGGCTCGCAAAAGAGGGCAAAACCCCCGAAGAAATCGAAAAGCTTGAGCTCAAGGATGAGGTTCTTATCAGAACAAACGGCAACCCCACCTATTTTGCCGCTGACATCGCATACCACCGCAACAAGCTTCAGATAAGAGGCTTTGATAAGGCTATCAATATCTGGGGTGCGGACCATCACGGCCACGTTGCAAGAATGAAGGGCGCTCTCGACGCCATCGGCTGCAACGGCGATGACCTTGACATTATTCTCATGCAGCTTGTCCGCCTTACCCGTGACGGAGAAGTTGTCCGCATGAGCAAGCGTTCGGGCAAGGCAATCACTCTTGTTGACCTGCTTGAAGAAATCCCCATTGATGCGGTTCGTTTCCTCTTCAACATGAGAGAGCCCGGCTCACAGATGGAATTTGACCTTGACCTTGCTGTTGAGCAGAGCTCGCAGAACCCCGTTTACTACTGCCAGTATGCCCATGCAAGAATCTGCAGCATCATCAAAAAGCTTGCAGAAGAGGGCAAAGCAGCAAGAGAATGCTCAATCCCCGAGCTTGTTCTTCTCGGTGCACCCGAGGAAAAAGCTCTTATCAAGCACCTTGCATCGCTCACAGACGAAATTATAAGCTCCGCAAAGAACTATGACCCTGCAAAGATAACACGCTATGCCGTTGACCTTGCAACACTTTTCCACAAGTTCTATAACGCATGCCGTGTTAACTGCGAGGACGAAGCTCTTATGCAGGCAAGGCTCAACCTTTGCCTCTGCGTTAAGAACGTGCTCTGCAACATTCTCACAATGTTCAGAATCACAGTTCCCGAGAGCATGTAAAATCAAAGACCCCTTAACTGTTCAGGTTAAGGGGTTTTACCGATAACACAGAAACGGAGATGATAAAAATGATTAAAAATCTGCTTAAACAAACAAAGGGCTACCGCCTGTATTCTCTGCTGTCTCCGCTGCTCATTCTTGTTGAGGTTATTATGGAGGTTCGGATTCCTTTTGTAATGGCGGATATGGTCAACAACGGCATTCTTGGCGGTGCAGGAATAGAATACATTGTCAGCGCAGGTCTGAAAATGATTGTGATGGCACTTGTTTCACTTGTCAGCGGTGCAGGCGCGGCAAGATTTGCAGCAACGGCGGGCATGGGCTTCGGCGCAAACCTGAGAGGTGCTGTTTTCTCAAAAATACAGGACTTTGCCTTTGCTAACATTGACCGCTTCAGCACGCCCTCCCTCATCACCCGAATGACAACGGATATCAACACCATTCAGATGGGTTACACCATGGTTATCCGTATTGTTGTGCGTTCACCGCTGATGTTCTGCATGGCGTTCTCTTATGCTTATAAAATCAACGGCGATCTTGCAACCGTTTTTGCAATTGCCGCCCCCTGCCTTCTTCTGCTTCTTGCTGGCATTTTCAGTTTTGCGATGCCCAGATTCAAAAAGCTGATGAAAAAATATGACGGACTCAACGCCTCCATTCAGGAAACTCTTATCGGCGCAAGAGTTGTTAAAGCATTTGTCAGAGCAAAACACGAAAAAGAGAAATTCCGCATTTCAAACGATGAGCTCAAAGACGCATCAATCGCTGCGGAAAAGCTTGTTATTCTTTCGGGACCTTTCATGCAGGTTACGGTTTACAGCTGCACGGTTGCTATCCTCTGGTTTGGCAGCAAGCTTGTTATCAATTCGCAGATGGAGCTCGGCGACCTTACCGCATTTATAACTTATATCAACAATATTTTCATGTCACTCATGATGATTTCAATGATTCTCGTTATGTCCACAATGGCAAGAACATCCCTCAACCGTGTTGGCGAGGTTCTGAACGAAATCCCCGAAATAAACGACAGCGCGGCAGACCCCTCTCTCGCTGTTGAAAACGGCGATATCGATATGGAAAACGTCTGCTTCAAATATAAGAAAAACGGCAAAAAGAACGTTATCGACAACATTAATCTTCACATAAAATCGGGTGAAACCGTGGGCATAATCGGCGGCACGGGCTCAGCAAAAACAACGCTTGTGCAGATGATACCCCGCCTTTATGACGTAACCGAGGGTATTGTTAAGGTCGGCGGCAGACCCGTTTCGGATTACACTCTCAGAAACCTCCGCAACGCCGTTGCAATGGTGCTTCAGGTAAATCTGCTTTTCAGCGGCACAATTGAGGAAAATCTGCGCTGGGGTAACGAAAATGCCACTCAGGAAGAAATCGAAAATGCCTGTAAAATCGCACAGGCTCACGATTTTGTAACCTCATTCCCCGACGGATATAAAACCGACCTCAGCCAGGGCGGCGTTAACCTTTCGGGCGGTCAGAAGCAGCGACTTTGCATCGCAAGAGCACTTCTCAAGTCTCCGAAGGTTCTCATTCTTGACGACAGCACAAGCGCTGTTGACACCGCAACAGATGCAAAAATCCGCGAGGGCTTCAAGGCAAATCACGGCGACGTAACCACCATAATAGTTGCCCAGCGTATCAGTTCAATACAGCATGCAGATAAAATCATCGTGCTTGATGACGGTAAAATAAACGCAATCGGCACTCACGATGAGCTTCTCGCAAGCAACGAAATCTACAGCGAGGTTTATAAGTCGCAGCAGGAAGGAGGCATCGGATAATGGCTAAAAAAATAAAAAAACCGCCCAATAACGGCGGAAATTTCGGGAAACCAAAAAATACAAAGGCAACCTTTTCAAGGCTTCTCAGCTATCTCGGCAAGTCAAAATTCCTGCTCTTGCTCGTCTTCATTTTTGTTGCCTTCAGCGCACTTGCAGGCATTATCGGCACCTCTTTTATCGAAAAAATAACCGACGAATTTCTGATGCCGATTATCGGCTCGGAAATAACAAGCGAGCTGCTTGCGCCGCTTGTTAAAATTCTTATTTCACTTGCACTTATTTATGCTCTTGGCGTAATCTCGTCCTATGCATATTCAAGAATAATGCTTCAGGTTGCGCAGAAAACGCTGAATATCATCAGAAAAGATCTTTTTGACCACATGATGGATTTGCCCATCAGCTTTTTTGACACTCACACTCACGGCGAGCTGATGAGCCGCTACACAAACGATGCCGACGTGCTTCGTGAATGCATCAGCCAAAGCTTTGTTCAGCTTGTTTCTTCGGTGGTAACTGTTATCGGCACATTCTCAATGATGGTTTATTTCAGTCCCCTGCTGACATTATTTGTCATTGCGGTTCTTATCCTTGCTTTCTTTATTATCAAGGCTCTCGGTTCACGCAGCGCAAAGTATTTCAGGCTGCAGCAGCAGTGTGTCGGCGAGGTCAACGGTTATATTGAAGAATATATCGAGGGACTTAAGGTGGTTAAGGTTTTCTGCCATGAGGATGCCGCTAAAAATGACTTTGCAGTTATCAACAACAACCTGCGTCACGCCTCAACAAATGCCCACACCTTTGCAAGCATTCTTATGCCTATCATGGGCAATATCTCCTATATTTCTTACGCTGCGGTTGCTACTCTCGGCTCACTTGTTGTTATGACCGTTCCTAAAGATTCATTCTTCGGCCTCACCGTTGGCGGTCTTTTCACTTTCCTGCTTTATACAAAGCAATTTTTCCAGCCGATAACGCAGATTTCACAGCAGTTCAACAATATCATCGGTGCTCTTGCAGGTGCCGAGCGCATTTTTGAAATCATCAACACTCCCCTCGAAGAAGACGAAGGCTACGTTACACTCGTTAATGCCAAAAAGCTTGATAACGGCGAAATCGTTGAATGCGCCGAAAGAACCGGCATGTGGGCATGGAAACATCCCCACGGCGACGGCACTCTCACTTACACCGAATGGAAAGGCGATGTCCGTTTCCACGATGTCACATTCAGCTATGACGGCAAAAAAACAGTTCTCAAAAACGTTTCGCTTTATGCCCGTCCCGGCGAAAAAATCGCATTCGTCGGCTCAACAGGCGCAGGCAAAACCACCATTACAAACCTTATAAACCGCTTCTATGACGTTAACGAGGGAAAGATAACCTATGACGGCATCAACATCAAAAAGATTAAAAAAGCGGAATTAAGGCGTTCTATGGGCATGGTTCTGCAGGACACCCATCTTTTCACGGGAACGGTAAGAGATAACATTGCCTACGGCAGGCTTGATGCAACGGATGAAGAAATCATTGCCGCCGCAAAGCTTGCAAACGCAGATTCATTCATCACCCGTCTGCCTGACGGCTACGACACAATGATTACCGGCGACGGTGCGAACCTTTCTCAGGGGCAGCGACAGCTTCTCGCAATCGCAAGAGCCGCCGTTGCAGACCCGCCCGTTCTCATTCTTGACGAAGCAACAAGCTCCATTGACACAAGAACGGAACGCCTTATAGAAAAGGGTATGGATAAGCTTATGGAGGGCAGAACGGTATTCGTTATCGCTCACAGACTTTCAACCGTCCGCAATTCAAACGCTATCATGGTGCTTGAAAACGGCGAAATCATTGAGCGCGGCGACCACGACGACCTTATCGCTCAGAAAGGCAAATACTATCAGCTTTATACAGGTCAGTTTGAATTGGATTAAAAGAAAAAGCAGAGGATTTCTCCTCTGCTTTTTTTATCAGAATTTATGAACGCCTGCACCTATTTCTGTTGTTTTTCCGTTAAGAATAACTGTTGCGGTTGCTCCCTCGGGAACGGTGAATTCATAGGACGTTACGCCGTTTTCGGTTTTCCATTCAGATTTAACAAGACCCTTTCGGCTGTCAATCGATGCCTTGACATAAGTGAGTCTGCCGTCAGTCAGCGGAGCAAGAATAATATGCTCAAAGCCGGGCTTGCTCTCATCAATCTTGATGCCCGCCGCATCACCGTAAAGCCAGTCTGCAACGCTGCCGTAAGCATAGTGATTGAAAGAGTTCATGGAGGTATCCCACATCGTGCCGTCCTCTCTTACGCTGTCCCAATGCTCCCAGATTGTTGTTGCACCCATCTTGACAGAGAAGAGCCACGAAGGATATTCCTCTCTGAGAAGCAGGCTATACGCTGTTTCTGCGTAGCCGTTATCGCTGAGCGCATGGAGCAGATACGGAGTGCCTACAAAGCCTGTTTTGAGGTGTCCGCATTCGGTCACAAGCTCGTTAAGCTGCTTTGCGGTTTCGGCCACGTTATCCGTTATGCCAAAATGCAGAGCAAGCACGCAGGCTGTCTGCGTTGTGTATTCAGGCAGAATTCTGCCGTCCTTCATATACTCACGTCTGAATGCCTTAATCGAATTTTCTCTTTTCGCAAGCACTTCCGCATTATCCTCGCCGCAAAGTGCCATGGCTTTAGCAAGAATTTCGCTTGAATAAATATAATATGCGGTTGCGATGAGATTCTTTTCCGTGCCCTTTGAGCAATCCTCGGGGCTGCTGCCGTCAAGGTTGAGCCAATCACCGAAATGCCAGCTGTTACACCAGATTCCGTCATAGCTGTGTTCCTCGATAAACTCAATATATTTCTTCATTGAGTCAAGCGACTCTTTGATTATATCCTTGTTTGCATATGTCAGATAAATCTGCCAGGGGCAGATTGTTGCGGCATCCGCCCAAGCTGCCGATGACCCGTCATCGGGCTCAAAAACCGCAGGGATTACGTGGGGAATTGTTCCCCAATTTGTCTGGTCTGCACGCAAATCCGCAAGCCATTTTGTAAAGAAACGCTCAACATCATAGTTATATGAAGCGGTTTTGATAAATACCTGCGCATCGCCCGTCCAGCCAAGACGCTCGTCGCGCTGCGGGCAGTCGGTAGGCACGTCAAGGAAGTTACCCTTCTGACCCCAGATGATATTTGAGAAAAGCTTGTTTACCCTCTCGTCCGAGCATTCAAAATATCCTGTTCTCTTCATATCGGAATGAACAACGATTGCCGTGAAATTCTCTTTTTTCACTTCGTCGCTCCAATTTTCCAATCTGATATAGCGGAAGCCGAAGAAATTATATTCAGCTTTGTGGATATGTTCCTTGCCGTCGCAAACAAAAACAGCCTGAGCCTTTGCACTTCTGAGGTTATCGGTGTAGAAGTTGCCCTCTGCGTCAAGCACCTCGGCGTGGCTTATAACAGCTCTTTCGCCCTTTTCACCCTTGATTCTGAACTCAACATAGCCCGTCAAATTCTGACCGAAGTCAATAACGGTTTCACCCTTGGGGGTTATGATAATTTCTTTTGCTTCAAGGCGTTCCTGCTCAACAACCTTTTCGCCCTGACGGTCAAGAAGAATTTTTTTGTCCTTTTCAAAAACACAGGCTTTCGCAGGGAAAATATCTGTATAAGCAGGGTCATATATATATCCGTTATAAACGGTTGAATAGACATTTTTTCCTTTTTCGCATTTCCAATCGCCGCCGCTGGTAATTATTTCGGTTTCGCCGTCGGCATATCTGAGCGTAAGAGCGCATAACGCCGCTGTTTCGCTGTATCCGAGCTGACGGTCGCCAAAATGCATGCCGAAATAAGTGCTTGCCTTCCAACCGGGAGCTACGCCGATGGTTATTGTGTTTTTATCCTTAATCATCGAGGTTACATCGTATGTATCAACCTGAAAACGGTATCTGTAAGATGTCCAGCGGGGGGCGAGAATAAAATCACCGACTCTTTCGCCGTTGATTTTGGCAAGGTATACGCCGAGAGCAGTCACCTCAAGGCTTGCTGAAACAAGCTCTTTTTCAACCTTAAAGCTCTTTGAGAAAACAAATTCGCGGTCAACCGCCGGCTTAGGGCTTTTTATCCACTGTGCGTTAAGAATATTTTTCATATAAACCTCCTTGGGGCTTGATAAAATTATTCTATATCACGCCAACAGAAAAAGCAAGGATAAAAATTTATATTTATACGCTTGATTGCAGATACATTTGCTGATAAAATATAATCCGAAAGGATGATGATATGAAACGGATATTAAGCTTACTGCTTATTTTTACTATGATTTTTGCACTCGCATCATGCTCCGGCAAGGATGACGGAGAAACAACCGCTCCGCCACCCGTAATTGAAGAAAACTCCCATTCAAAGGAATTCAGAAATTCCGAGGGAACAGTTGTTTTCACCGTTGATGTTGCCGTGCCTCAGATAGCTGAAAACTGCGAAGAAAAAGTTAAAAATTACATAAACGGGCTTTGCCTTGAAATTTTTGAGGATGCCTGCGATTTCGCAGAAAGTAACCTTGAAAATGCAACCGATTTTATGAAATCAACGGGAAGCACTACACCTTGGTCAAAAAAAATAACATTTGAAACAACCTATCTCAGCCCCCGTTATGCCTGCTTCATCGTTAAAGATGCTTTTTCATATTTCGGCAAAAATGACAGCCCTGTATGGAGCACAAAATGCTTTGATATAAAAACAGGCGAGCTTTGCACACTGGATGATTTTTCTCTTTATACGGATGCTCCCTCCGACGGTTATGATTTTTTCCTGAGCAATATTCTGGCTCCTGCTCTTGAAACGGATTTTATTCATCCCGAATATATAACACCCGAGGTTCTCGGAAGAGTTGATGAAATTACCGATTATGAGGATTTCTATCTCACTGATAATGGTATGGGCTTCTATTTCAACAAAAACAAAGTGCATGAATTTTTGAACGGTATGTTTAAAATCGAATTTACATGGGAAGATCTTATGAGCGTTTATGAACTGCCAGCAGAATAATAAACCGAAAAAATAAAAATCCCCGCTCGAATTGAGCGGGGATTTCTTTTTATTAAGCTATCTTAACCAAGACTTATACAAGCTCGATGATGCACATCTCAGCTGCGTCACCTCTACGGGGACCGGTCTTGATAATGCGGCAATAACCGCCGTTAACTTCCTTATACTTGGGGGCGATTTCGTCAAAGAGCTTCTTAACTACGTCTTCTTTTGTAACGTAAGCAAGAACCTTGCGCTTTGAGTGAAGGGAGTCATCCTTAGCAATGGTGATCATTTTCTCAGCCATTGCACGAACCTCCTGAGCCCTTGTAACGGTGGTCTCTATTCTGCCGTTTTCCAAAAGATAGGTAACGAGGCCTCTGAGCATCGACTTGCGATGGTCACTGGTACGGCCAAGCTTTCTGGTACCGGGCATAAGTTCACACTCCTTTAGTCCTCATCCCTGCGAAGGTCAAAGCCAAGCGAATTAAGCTTTGCAACAACCTCATCAAGGGATTTTCTGCCGAGGTTACGAACCTTCATCATGTCTTCCTCGGTTCTGTTGGTCAAATCTTCAACCGTATTAATCTGCGCTCTCTTCAAGCAGTTAAAGGAACGCACAGAAAGGTCAAGTTCCTCAATGGTCATCTCCAGGACCTTTTCTTTGCCGCTGTCGCTCTTAACAACCATAACCTCTGTATCGTATGCCTCACCTGAGAGGTCACCGAAGAGGTTGAGATGCTCGTTGAGGATCTTGGCGCCGAGAGAAACGGCTTCCATAGCGTTGATGGTTCCGTCTGTCCACACCTCAAGGGTCAGCTTGTCATAGTCTGTGATCTGGCCGACACGGGTGTTTTCAACTGTGTAGTTAACCTTTAATACGGGTGTATAAATTGAATCAATTGCAATAACACCGATAATGGGCTGCATCATCTGCTTGTTTCTGTCTGCAGAAACATATCCTCTGCCCTTATCGCAGGTAAGCTCCATGCTTACGTGCGCGTCGGAATTGAGGGTAGCAATGTGAAGCTCGGGGTTGAGAATTTCAACCTCTGAATCGGTTTTGATGCTGCCTGCAGTGATTTCTTCATCGCCATTAGCATCAATATAGATTGTTTTGGGACCGTCACCGTGAATTTTGAGAATAACGTTCTTGAGATTAAGAACAATCTCGGTAACATCTTCCTTAACTCCGGGGATGGTGCTGAATTCGTGAAGAATTCCGTCAATCTTAACGGAGGTTATCGCATAGCCGGGAAGAGAAGAAAGAAGAACTCTTCTCAGGCTGTTGCCCAATGTTGTGCCGTAACCTCTTTCAAGAGGTTCAACAACAAATCTTCCGTATTTTCCGTCTTCGGAAACTTCGGCTGTATCAATTCTGGGCTTTTCGATACCAATCATTCAAAACCCTCCTTTAAAACAGGCAGGAAAAATATCCTGCTCAGAATGCATTCAAAGACGTGCGTCGCTGTAATGCGCCGCTGAAATGCCTCAAAAGGCAAATCAGGCAGGGCATTATTTTGAATAAAGTTCGACGATGAGATGCTCTTCAACGGGAACCATGATCTGCTCACGAGTGGGCAGAGCAAGAACCTTACCTGTGAGAGCTTCTGCATTAAGGTCAAGCCACTGAGGAACAGGGCGTGAAGCATTTGCTTCAACTGTTGCCTTGATCTTGTCGCTTTCCTTGCTCTTATCAGCGATAGCAACTTCGTCGCCTGCCTTGATAAGATATGAAGGAATGTTAACCTTCTTGCCGTTTACTTTGTAATGGCCGTGTGTTACAAGCTGTCTTGCTTCTGCTCTGGAGTTAGCCCAGCCGAGAAGATAAACAACGTTGTCGAGTCTGCTTTCGCAGATACGGAGCAGGTTTTCACCTGTTACGCCCTGCTTGCGCTCAGCCATAAGGAAATACTTGTAGAACTGGCCTTCCTGAATACCGTAGTAACGCTTAGCCTGCTGCTTTGCACGAAGCTGAAGACCGTATTCAGTTGCCTTCTTGCGGCTCTGGCCGTGCTGACCGGGAGCATATGCTCTGCGTTCAACTGCGCACTTGCCTGTGTAGCAACGCTCACCCTTGAGGTAAAGCTTCTTGCCCTCGCGGCGGCACAGTTTGCATACAGCACCTGTATATCTTGCCATATTGTGTTACACCTCCAAATAATTCTGGTTACACGCGCCTTCTCTTAGGCGGGCGGCATCCGTTGTGAGGAATGGGAGTAACATCCTTAATCATGTTAACTTCCAGACCTGCTGTCTGAAGAGCTCTGATTGCCGCTTCACGACCCTGGCCGGGGCCCTTAACATAGACCTCAACAGTCTTCATGCCGTGCTCGATAGCAGCCTTTGCTGCTGTTTCAGCGGCTGTCTGAGCTGCGAAGGGAGTTGATTTCTTTGAGCCTCTGAAGCCCATCTCGCCTGCGCTTGCCCATGAAACTGCGTTGCCCTGGGTGTCAGTGATTGTAACGATAGTGTTGTTAAAGGTGGATTGGATATGGGCTGCGCCGCGCTCGATATTCTTGCGCTCACGGCGTCTGCGGGTACCTGTTGTCTTTTTTGCTGCTTTAGCCATAATATCCCTCCTAATCTTACTTCTTCTTGTTTGCAATAGTCTTCTTGGGACCCTTGCGTGTACGTGCGTTTGTCTTTGATCTCTGACCTCTTACGGGCAGACCTTTTCTGTGACGAACGCCACGGTAGCATCCGATTTCGATAAGTCTCTTGATGTCGAATGCAGTTTCTCTGCGGAGATCACCTTCTACTTTAAGGTTATGCTCAATATAATCACGAAGCTTTGAAACGTCGTCCTCGGTCATATCCTTAACTCTGAGGTCGGGATCTACGCCGGTTGCTGCAATAATGTCGCTTGCTGTTTTACGACCTATACCGTAGATATAAGTAAGAGCAATTTCAATTCTCTTCTCTCTGGGCAGGTCAACACCTGAAATACGCGCCATTTGTCAGTTGCACCTCCAAATTAACATTGGTTTTACGTCGGGATTAACCCTGACGCTGCTTGTGCTTGGGATTTTCACAGATAACCATTACTTTTCCCTTGCGCTTAATAACTTTGCACTTTTCGCAAATTTTCTTGACAGAAGGTCTGACTTTCATATTAGAATACCTCCTTGAACTTACTTAGAACGCCATGTTATGCGGCCCTTGGTGAGGTCGTATGGCGACATTTCGACCGTCACTTTATCACCGGGAAGAATCTTGATGTAATTCATTCTGAGCTTGCCGGAGATGTGAGCCAATATTCTGTGTCCGTTTTCCAACTCAACCTGAAAGGTTGCGTTGGGTAATGATTCTACTACCGTACCTTCAATCTCGATCATGTCCTGCTTAGACATAGTAACCTCCTAAGTGTTGCCGTTTATTTCTGCATTTAATCGCCTGAGTGCTTTCTTTAAAGCTCTGTTGGTTGCCGTTTCCGCTTCTGTTATTGAAGCACCGACAAGCTCAACGTGGCGAATCTTTTTGCTTTTTGGTCTATCAACGGGACGCTCTTTTCCGTCACAGACAAAAATCCGGTTTTCATCGCTCTGCACTACAGCAAGGAGCTTGCCCTTATCTCTGCCTGCCAACGATTTAACCACCGTTCCTTTTTCAAGCATGGCTCTCACCTTAAATCTTCGTGAGAATCACGGGGCCGTCAGCTGTGATGGCTACCGTGTGCTCAAAGTGGGCGGAGAGTGAACCGTCCTTTGTTTTAATAGTCCAACCGTCAGGCAACTGCCTGATGCCTGCGCCGCCCATATTTATCATGGGTTCAATGGCAATCGTCATGCCGGGGAGCAGGCGCACACCTCGTCCGGGTGTGCCGAAATTCGGTACGCTGGGGTCCTCATGCATCTGCTTTCCTACACCGTGGCCCGTGAATTCTCGAACCACCGAAAAGCCTCTTTCCTCACAATACCTTTGGATTGTTGAGCCTATATCGCCGATCCTGCCGCCTGCGACAGCCGCCTTAATGCCTTCATAGAGGCTTTCGCGGGTCACGTCGCACAGCCGCTGTGCTTCAGGCGAAATATCGCCCGCCGCAAAAGTAGCGGCATTATCGCCGACATAGCCGTTTAAGGTTGCGCCGACATCGATGCTGACGATATCGCCCGCTTTGATGATGCGCTTCTTGCTCGGAATGCCGTGAATGACCTCATCGTTTATGGAAATGCATGTAGCAGCGGGATATCCGTTATAACCCTTGAAGGTCGGAATTGCACCGTTTTTGACAATAAAGTCATGGGCAATGCGGTTGATTTCTTCGGTTGAAACACCGGGTTCCACCGCTGCGCCCGCCGCCTTTAATGCTCCTGCAGAAATAACGCAGGCCTCTTTCATAAGGCTGAGCTCTCTGGTTGTTTTGAGCACTATCATGCTAATCCTCCGTAAATTGTAAATTCAATCGAATTTACTCAGGGCTTAATCAAGGAAGCCCTTGTAATGTCTCATCATCATCTGGCTCTCAAGCTGCTTAACAGTTTCAAGAGCAACACCTACGAGAATGATGATTGATGTACCGCCGAGTGAAACGTTGAAGCCCTGTTCTCTGCCGAGCTGTTCAAGAATAAATGTGGCAATCTGTGAGTAGAGAATCGGGAAGAGAGCGATAACGCTGAGCAGAAGAGCACCGAGAAGGGTGATTCTGTGAAGAATCTTGCCGATATATCTTGATGTGGGCTCGCCGGGACGAATGCCGGGGATTGAGCCGCCGTTGTCACGGATATTCTTTGACATTTCAATGGGGTTGTACTGAATGCTTGCATAGAAATATGCAAAAGCAATGATGAATACGAAATAAATGATGCAGTATACCCAGTGATCCATCTGGAAGATAGCGAAGAATCCGTCAAGGAAGCCGCCTTCTTTAATCTTTGAGGGATCGATGAACATCTGAATTGTGGGGGGCAGTGAAAGAATTGATGATGCGAAGATAACGGGCATAACACCTGACATATTAACCTTGATGGGGATATGAGTGCTCTGGCCGCCGTACATCTTTCTGCCTACAACTCTCTTGGCATACTGAACGGGAATTCTTCTCTCTGCATTATCCATCCAAACAATGAATGCAATCATAAGAACGAGTGCAACAGTGATGATGAGTGTGATGGGAATGTAAGCACCGCCGCGGGCAATGTAGCCGTTGGTAGGTCCGAGAAGAGTTGTGATAAGGGTGGGAATTCTTGAAACGATACCGGCGAAGAGGATAATTGAAATACCGTTGCCGATACCCTTTTCATTAATTCTCTCACCAAGCCACATGATAAGGGCTGTACCTGCTGTGAAGCAAAGGATGATAACGATTGCCTGGAACACTGCTGCGAAGCCTGTGTAATCAGCACCGGAAGCATCTTTTGTGAGGTAGCCCTGACTTCTGAGATAGAAGAAGTAAGCTGTACTCTGGAGAAGACCGAGAGCAATTGTTACGAAACGAGTGATGGAAGCAATCTTCTTGCGTCCTTCTTCGCCTTCCTTCTGAAGTCTTTCAAGGGCGGGGATAGCAACTGCAAGCAGCTGCATGATAATTGAACTGTTGATGTAGGGGGTGATGGACATTGCGAAAATTGTTCCGTAGTTGAACGCATCACCTGTCATCATGTTCAGATAGTTGAGGAAAGTGTTGCCTGTTGCAGCTTCAGCACCGAGAACACCTGATTCTGCGATAGCGGTGAAGGGAACAGGGATTGCCGAACCGATTCTGAAAACAAGAACGATAAGAGCTGTATAAATCAGCTTCTTACGAAGGTCGGCGATTTTCCATGCGTTAACAATAGTCTGAAGCATGTTTAGATCACCTCTGCCTTTCCTCCGGCAGCTTCGATCTTGGATTTTGCGCTATCTGAAAAAGCATTTGCCTGAACGGTGAGCTTCTTCGTTAATTCGCCATTTCCTAAAATCTTAACGCCGTCCAAAGTCTTTTTGATAATGCCTTTCTCAATAAGAGCGTCGATTGTTACGGTTGCACCGTCATCGAAATACTTATCAAGAGTAGCAATGTTTGTTATTGCCATCTCTGTTGCAAAGATATTGTTGAATCCTCTCTTGGGGATTCTTCTCTGAAGGGGCATCTGACCGCCTTCAAAGCCGGCACGCATACCTCTGCCTGCACGTGCCTTCTGACCTTTATGACCCTTACCGGCTGTTTTGCCCTGACCTGATGCAGGACCGCGGCCGATACGCTTGCGCTCTTTAGTTGAGCCTGCTGCGGGTGAGAGATCGTGCAACTTCATTAGTTTGCACCTCCTTGCTCGCTGGTCTCAATAAGGTGAGAAATCTTTCTTACCTTGCCCTGAGTAGCAGCGTTGTCCGGCTGAACTGAAACGTCGCCGATTTTGTGAAGACCAAGTGCATGGGCGGTTGCAATCTGGGGCTTGGTGCTTCCAATAAGGCTCTTAACGAGCTTTACCTGAATATCTGCCATTTTAATCCGCCCTCCTTAACCTAAAATTTCTTTTGCAGACTTGCCGCGGATAGCAGCAACTTCTTCTACATTGCGAAGCTTTGAAAGTCCGTCGATAGTAGCTCTTACTACGTTTGTGGGATTGTTTGAACGAAGAGCCTTTGTACGGATATCCTTAATACCTACTGTTTCAACAACCGCACGTACGGGGCCGCCTGCGATAACGCCGGTACCGGGTGCAGCGGGCTTGAGAAGAACAACGCCTGCTCCGAACTTACCGATAATTTCATGAGGGATTGTTGAACCCTTAAGAGCAACCTTCATGAGGTTCTTCTTAGCGTCTTCAATACCCTTACGGATAGCATCAGGAACTTCGCCTGACTTGCCAAGTCCGAAACCGATAATGCCGTTGCCGTCGCCGACTACTACGATAGCCGCAAACTTGAAGATACGACCGCCCTTTACGGTTTTGGAAACACGGTTAATGGCTACTACGCGCTCTGTGAGCTCATATGCCGATGCATCAATCTTAGCCAAAAGTATTCCTCCCCTTCTTAGAACTTGAGGCCACCCTCGCGGGCGCCGTCGGCCAGTTCCTTAACACGGCCGTGATAGTTATAGCCGCCACGGTCGAAAACGCAGTTTTCGATGCCTTTTTCAGCGGCACGTTTTGCCAATAATTCGCCCACTTTGTGAGCTGCAGACTTATTTCCGCCGTATTCCACGAAATCCTTCTCAACAGTTGATGCGGACACAAGGGTTTCACCCTTAACGTCGTCTATTAACTGAGCGTAGATATTCTGGAGGGAGCGGAATACATTAAGGCGAGGACATTCAGCTGTGCCTGAAATCTTGGCACGGACTCTCTTATGGCGAGTCTGTCTTGCCTTATTGCTGTCCGGTCTGTTAACCATAATTTTTCACTCCTTAATTAGACTTATTTACCGCCCTTACCGGCCTTGCCTTCCTTGCGGCGGATGTGTTCGTCAACATACTTGATGCCCTTGCCCTTGTAGGGTTCGGGAGGTCTCTTTTCACGAACATTAGCGGCAAACTGTCCGACCTTCTGCTTGTCGGGACCTGAAATAACAATCTTGTTGGGGTTAGGAACTTCAACTGTGATACCTTCGGGAGCGGTCATAACAACATCGTGTGAGAAACCGATCTTGAGGGTAAGTACCTGACCCTTAACTTCGCAACGGTAACCAACGCCGTTTACTTCGAGTTCCTTCTTATAGGTCTCGTTAACGCCGATAACCATGTTGCTGATGAGTGTTCTTGTAAGACCGTGAAGTGATCTGTTTTCTTTGTTGTCGTTGGGACGGCTAACGTTGATTGTGTTGCCTTCCATTTCAACGATCATGCTGGGATGAAGCTCTCTTGTGAGAGTGCCCTTGGGGCCTTTAACGGTGATGGTTGTGCCGTCAAGCTTCACTTCCACGCCTGCGGGGATTTCAATAGGCTTCTTACCTATACGTGACATCTACGGCACCTCCTTACCAGATAAATGCAAGAACTTCGCCGCCAACGTTGGCCTTGCGTGCGTCCTTGTCAGTCATAACGCCTTTTGATGTTGAGAGGATGGCAATGCCGATGCCCTTCATAACCTTGGGCATATCCTCACAATTTGTGTAAATTCTCAGACCGGGCTTTGAAACTCTGCGAAGGCCGGTGATTACCTGAGACTTGTTGGGACCGTATTTAAGAGCAATTTCAATCATGCCCTGCTTTCCGTCGTCCTCAACCTTATATCCTTTTATATATCCCTCATCAAGAAGAATCTGAGCAATCGCCTTCTTCATGTTAGATGCGGGAACCTTCACTGTATCGTGCTTAGCCGCATTCGCATTGCGGATACGGGTGAGCATATCAGCGATGGAATCAGTAATCTGCATACTGTTTACCTCCTTTGCAATTGCTCAATTACCAACTTGCTTTCTTAACGCCGGGGATCTGACCTGCATGAGCCAGCTCTCTGAAGCAGATACGGCAAACGCCGTACTTGCGAAGATAAGCATGGGGTCTTCCGCAGATCTTACATCTGTTGTACGCTCTTGTGCTGTACTTTGCAGGGCGAGCCTGCTTAACCTTCATTGATGTCTTTGCCACGGTATTCCCTCCTTATCTTGAGAACGGAGCGCCCATAAGAGCAAGGAGCTCGCGAGCCTCTTCGTCAGTATTAGCTGTTGTGACAAAGCAGATGTCCATACCTCTTACCTTGTCAATCTTATCATAATCGATTTCGGGGAAGATGAGCTGTTCTTTGATGCCCATGTTGTAGTTGCCTCTTCCGTCGAATGAGTTAGGATTAATTCCTCTGAAGTCACGAACTCTGGGGAGAGCGAGGTTGAAGAGTCTGTCAAGGAACTCATACATTCTGTCGCCTCTGAGTGTAACTTTTGCACCGATTACCATGCCTTCACGGAGCTTGAAGTTAGCAACTGACTTCTTAGCCTTGCACTTAACAGGTGTCTGACCTGTGATCTGCTTAAGGTCTGAAACAATTGCTTCAATTGACTTTGAGTTAGTAATTGCTTCACCGCTTGAAACGTTGATAACAATCTTCTCAAGCTTCGGGATCTGCATAACGCTCTTATATTCAAACTTCTTCATAAGAGCAGGTGCAACATCATTGACATACATTTCTTTTAATCTTGCTGCCATTTGTTATGTCCTCCCTTATTATTCAAACTCTGCAAGGCAGTCGCTCTTCTTGCAAGTGCGAACCTTCTTGCCTTTAGCGTCGATTTTGTGACCGGTTCTTGTGGGTCTGCCGCACTTGGGGCAGATAAGCTGAACCTTGTCAGCGTAGAGTGCGCTCTCAGCCTTGATAAGGCCGCCGGGCTCACCCATCTTGCGGGGCTTTACGTGCTTTGTAACGATGTTAACGCCTTCAACGATAACTTTGCCTTCTGAGGGGCTGACCTCAACGATCTTGCCTCTCTTGCCTCTGTACTTACCATTGATAACAACGACTTCATCGCCTTTTTTAACATGAAGCTTATTCATCATTGCACCTCCGATTAAAGTACTTCGGGAGCGAGTGAAAGAATCTTTGTGTAATCCTTTTCACGAAGCTCTCTGGCTACTGGTCCAAAGATACGTGTACCTCTGGGGTTCTTGTCTTCCTTAATGATGACGGCTGCATTCTCATCGAAGCGAATGTAAGTTCCGTCGTCACGGCGAACGCCGCTTGCGGTGCGTACTACTACCGCTTTTACAACATCGCCTTTTTTTACTACGCCACCGGGTGTTGCCTTTTTAACAGAAGCAACAACGACGTCGCCAATATTGGCATACCTCCTGCCTGAACCGCCGAGAACGCGAATGCACATGATTTCCTTCGCGCCGGTGTTGTCGGCAACCTTGAGGTAACTCTGCTGCTGTATCACAGTGTTTTCCTCCTTACACTACGGCTAAATTATTTAGCCTTCTCAATGATTTCTACTACACGCCATCTCTTGTCCTTTGACAGGGGACGGGTTTCCATAACAAGGACACGGTCACCCATGCCGCACTCGTTGTTTTCATCGTGTGCCTTAAGCTTGTATGTGTTGTTGATGATTTTCTTATAAAGAGGATGTCTGACCTTGTCCTTAACGGAAACAACTACGGTCTTATCCATCTTGTCGCTGGTAACGATACCAACGCGAGTTTTTCTGAGGTTTCTTTCCATCTGACTTTAACCTCCCTTTCCTTACGCCTTAGTGCCGTGAAGTTCGATATCTCTCTGCACTGTCTTAATGCGAGCTATATCCTTTTTAACGGCACTGATTCGCATGGGGTTGTCGAGCTGGTTAACGGCTTGCTGAAAGCGCAGTTTGAACAGCTCATCCTTCAGCTCAAGAAGCTTAGCATCCAGCTCTGCGGCGGAAAGTTTTCTGATTTCGCTGGCCTTCATTATTGCTCACCACCCATTTCTTCTTTAGTAACAAATTTGCACTTGATAGGAAGCTTCATAGCTGCAAGACGCATAGCTTCCTGAGCAAGCTCTCTGTCAACGCCGGCAATTTCGAACATAACTCTGCCGGGCTTAACTACTGCAACCCAATACTCGGGAGAACCTTTACCTGAACCCATTCGTGTTTCAGCGGGCTTCTCAGTGATGGGCTTGTCGGGGAAAATCTTGATCCAAACCTGGCCGCCTCTCTTGATGTATCTTGTCATCGCGATACGGGCTGCTTCGATCTGGTTTGAGGTAATCCATGCGGGTTCAAGAGCTACAAGACCGAAATCACCGTAAGTGACCTTGTTGCCTCTGGTAGCCTTACCCTTAAGTCTGCCTCTCTGTACTCTGCGGTACTTAACGCGCTTAGGTAAAAGCATTACTGGTTACCTCCTTCTCTGCGTCTTCTGGGGCGTGAGTTTGTTCTTCTGCTTTCGTGAAGAACTTCGCCCTTATAAAGCCAAACCTTTACGCCGATACGGCCGTAGGTTGTCTTTGCTTCTGCAAAGCCGTAGTCAATGTCGGCTCTGATTGTCTGGAGGGGAATTGTTCCCTCGTGGTAGCTTTCGCTACGTGCAATTTCGGCACCTGCGAGACGGCCTGAAGCCTGAATCTTGATACCTCTTGCGCCAAGCTTCATAGCGCGGCCGATAGCCTGCTTGAGAGCGCGGCGATAAGAAACTCTTCTTTCGAGCTGAGCTGCGATGCTTTCTGCAACGAGCTGTGCGTTAAGATCGGGCTGCTTGATCTCGATGATGTTCAGCGAAACTTCCTTGCCGCCGAGCTTCTTTTCGCAGATCTTCTTAAGCTTTTCGATCTCTGCGCCCTGTCTGCCGATAACCATAC
>JBGVNA010000137.1:0-5982 GCA_045125175.1 Acutalibacteraceae bacterium | reverse complement strand
GTATCCATAAAATCGCCCGAATTCGGCACTCTTGTTCTCAAATCATAAGTTGTTATATCGCCGTCGATGCGCGAAACATAAATGCCCTCGGTCAGCAAATCGTGGTCAACTGTAAAGCTTGTTATTCTGTTCATATTTCTTTTCCTTTCTGCGTTTTATCAGCGCAACAATAAATGTAACTATCGGTAAAATGTATAAATAACTTGCAAGAAGAAGCGAGGCAGCCGGTGCGCCTGCAGATGTAAGAGGCACTGCGCCTGCAATCGACCACGGTACAAGCGGAGAAATAACAACCGCCGAGTTTTCAAGGTCAATCGCTGCTTTATCGGGATTTTTCTCATTGCCTTCGCAAAGCTGATGCGTGAGAATGATTGCAAGGGTTTGATTGCATGAAATGAGCGATGTGAAAATTGAGGTTATCATCGTTGCGCCGAAGGGGGTTATTTTTTTGCTGAGAAGTCTCGTTTTTTCTTTTAACGAATGAAGAAGATCCGTTGCGGAGAATATTCCCGAATACGCCGATGAAAGGCAGACTATCGCCGCCGATTTGAGCATTGAAACAAGTCCGCCGCCGTCAATCATATGCTTTATTTCCGCCGTTTCCGCTTCAAATCCGAATATAAGTATTTTCATAAATTCAAAAAGCTCAACGCCCTGAACCGTAATTCCGACAGCAAGCGCCGAAGCGATGCTCGCAAGCATTGCATATCGCACTTTAACCCGCAGAAGAGACAAAACGAGTATCACAACAGCAGGGATAACAGCTGCCCAATGAAGATTGAATTCCGATGAAAACATCGTTGACAAATCGGGGATTTCGCCGCCGTCACCTGCCGAAACCCCGAGAAATATATACATTATGCAAGTCAGTATGAACGGCACAAATGCGGTGCGGAACATATTTTTTATGTTGGTGAAAATATCCGTTTTTGTGAGTTCGGAAACAAGAAGCGCACTTGTTGAAACAGGTGAGCATCTGTCCCCGAAAAGAACGCCCGAAAGCATTGCGCCGCCTGCAATTACGGGATTTATATTCATTGAATATGCCATCGTCATGCAGATAACTCCGATTGTTGCCGCAGAGCCGAAAGATGTTCCCATAAGGAATGAAACTCCGCAGCAAAGGAGAAATGTCATAAGCACAAAAACGTTCGGATTTATGAGCTTGACTGCCGATGAAATGATGAACGGAATTGTTCCGCTTGCGCGCCACGATGCAGTGAGCATTCCGACAATGAGAAAAACAATCAGAACATTTTTTGAGGTTTTGATTCCGCCAAAAATCATTTTAAGTATTGACTTGAATGAGTGCTTTTTAATTGCTGCATAGGCAGAGAAAATAATCAGCCCCGCCGCAAGAGCATATAGCACGGAAGCATCAAATATAACGCAGATTAACAAAACGGCGCAAAACAGCGTCAGAGCAAGAATTTCCATAAAATCATCTTTTTCACAAAAAATCGGTGCAGAATAATTCCACACCGATTATATATCATGCCATAGATTTTTTCAAGAGCGATGTTACCAATCCAAACTATAATAATACGGTAAGCTCCGTACACCGTCACCAAAACCGTCGGATGCAATATACCGCACTTTTCTTGAACTGTCATTATACGCAAAAATATAAATGCCGGATTCTGTATAGCCCCATTCATTTACAACGCCATCAGGCGGATAATGAACGCAAACCCACTCGCCTCTGTGCTCTGTTCGGTTGCCTTTTTTGATTGCTTCGTTTTTTACTTTTTCATAGTCATCAATCGAAAGCATCCACTCCGCAACAATATCGAACACCTGGTCAAAATCATAAGTGAATTTATAAAAATACTTCGTGGTGAACGGCACTCCGTCATCATACAGCTCATCCTCGGAATGCAGAGCATAAGACGGAATTTCTTTCGGAAACAAATTTCGTATTTCTTCTCCGTAACCCCGTTCAACCCAGCTATCAAGCTCAAGATAATTATCAACATCGTTTGTATAAGAATAAGCAGGCGGTGCAATCAGTCCAACTATACCCAGAAAACCCGAAATACATCCGCCCAAAACCATGCAAACGGTAATTATTCCCGATATTATTTTGCGCCCTTTTCGATTCCGTCTGACAGATTTATCTCGGTTAATAACAATAATCAAACAACTTAAAACAGTAATCAGAATCCATCCGCAGTATATGAGTGCTATCCATTCAAGCCAACTGTCTGTCATCTTCAAATATCGGTATTCGCACAGCCAGTAAATCGGGGTAAGAATATATATAACACCGGTAAAAGCTAACCCAATTATTCCCGCTACTTTGTAGGGATTCTTTTCAACTCTGTTCCAAAAAGCCGACTTCAAATCCTCTTTCGGAATTTTCTTTTCTTCAACCGCCGCGGAAAGAGAGCTGCAAATCGTTTCAATGGTCACTTCTTCATCAAACGAAATATTTTTCAGCCGTTCAACAATCTCCGTTTCTTCGGCTATGTTTTTCTCGGTTTTTGCTATAAAATTCTCAACAATTTCCTTTGCACTGTCCTTATCATCAACAATGCTTTTTATCTCCGCAATGGAAAAACCTGCTTTTCGCAGAAGCGCAACGTTTTTCAGCCGTTCAACGTCGCTTTCGGAGAAATCGATGCTCTTTCTTCCGCTGTAGGATTCTTCGATACTCGGCAGGGCAAGTCCTTCGTCTATGTAAAGCCTAACGGCTCTGTCGGTCAGCCCCGTTTTTTCAATTACCTCTTTAATTTTCATAAAACTGACCTCCTTTCGGGCTTATAATAAACTTTCACCCAACGTAAATGTCAAGAGAAAACGCAAAATTTCTTCATCCCTGCGATAATTTAATTATATCTCATCAACTCACAAAATTTCAATACAATCCTCATAAATCTGTGTATTCCGCTCCGATATGTAAAATGTTACTAAAAACCTTTGGTAAATTTCTTATATATTTTCTTAAAAATGTATGGAAATTTCTAAAATCCTATGTTATAATCATTGATGGCTTATTCTGTCTTTTTGCAGGATAAGAGTTAAAGTTGTTTATTATTTTATATGGAGGTAGATTCCAATGGCTTACAAGTATGTTTATTTGTTTTCCGAAGGCGACGCAACAATGCGTAACACCCTCGGCGGCAAAGGCGCAAACCTTGCAGAAATGACAAAGATCGGTCTTCCCGTTCCTCAGGGCTTCACAATTTCAACTGAAGCTTGCACAAAGTACTATGAAGACGGCAAGAAGATCAACGATGAAATCCAGGCTCAGATCATGGAATACATCGTTAAAATGGAAGAAATCACAGGCAAAAAGTTCGGCGATAAGGAAAATCCCCTTCTCGTTTCAGTTCGTTCAGGTGCTCGTGCATCAATGCCCGGCATGATGGACACAATCCTCAACCTCGGTCTTAATGAAGAAGTTGTAGAAGCTATCTCAGCTAAGAGCGGCAACCCCCGTTGGGCTTGGGACTGCTACAGAAGATTCATTCAGATGTATTCCGACGTTGTTATGGAAGTTGGTAAGAAGTACTTTGAAGAGCTCATCGACGAGATGAAGGAAGCAAAGGGCGTTACTCAGGACGTTGATCTTACCGCTGACGACCTCAAGACTCTTGCAGGTCAGTTCAAGGCTGAATATAAGAATAAGATCGGCAAGGATTTCCCCACCGATCCCAAAGAGCAGCTCATGGGCGCTGTTGAGGCTGTTTTCCGTTCATGGGACAACCCCCGTGCAAACGTTTACCGCCGCGACAACGATATCCCCTATTCATGGGGTACAGCAGTTAACGTTCAGATGATGGCTTTCGGCAACATGGGCGACAACTGCGGTACAGGCGTTGCTTTCACACGTGACCCCGCAACAGGCGAAAAAGGCCTTATGGGTGAGTTCCTCACCAACGCACAGGGCGAAGACGTTGTTGCAGGCGTTCGTACTCCCATGCCCATCGCTGAAATGGCTGAAAAGTTCCCCGAGGCTTTCAAGCAGTTCAACGAAGTTTGCGCTATCCTTGAAGACCACTACAGAGATATGCAGGATATGGAGTTCACTGTTGAAGACGGCAAGCTCTATATGCTTCAGACAAGAAACGGCAAGAGAACAGCTAAGGCTGCTCTTAAGATCGCTTGCGACCTCGTTGACGAAGGCATGATCGACAAGAAGCAGGCTGTTGCTATGATCGATCCCAGAAACCTTGACACACTCCTTCATCCCCAGTTTGATGCTAAGGCTCTTAAGGCTGCTACTCCCGCAGGCAAGGGTCTCGGCGCATCACCCGGCGCTGCATGCGGTAAGGTTGTATTCACAGCTGAAGATGCAGAAGCTTGGAACGCAAGAGGCGAAAAGGTTGTTCTTGTTCGTCTTGAAACTTCACCCGAAGATATCACCGGCATGAAGGCTTCACAGGGTATCCTCACCGTTCGTGGCGGTATGACCTCACACGCAGCTGTTGTTGCTCGCGGTATGGGTACTTGCTGCGTATCAGGCTGCGGCGATATCAACATGGACGAAGAAAACAAGCAGTTCACACTCGCAGGCAAGACCTATCACGAAGGTGACTATATTTCAATCGACGGCTCAACAGGTAACATCTACGACGGCATCATCCCCACAGTTGACGCTGAAATCGCAGGTGAGTTCGGCAGAATCATGGCTTGGGCTGACGAATTCAGAACCCTTAAGGTTCGTACAAATGCAGATACTCCCGCAGACGCTAAGAAGGCTCGCGAGCTCGGCGCAGAAGGCATCGGCCTTTGCCGTACAGAGCACATGTTCTTCGAAGCAGACAGAATCGCTGCTTTCCGTGAGATGATCTGTGCAGATACAGTGGCTGAAAGAGAAGCTGCTCTTGATAAGATTCTTCCCTATCAGCAGGGCGACTTCGAAGCTCTCTATGAGGCTCTTGAAGGCAACCCCGTAACAATCAGATTCCTTGATCCTCCTCTCCATGAGTTCGTTCCCACAGAAGAAGCTGACATCGCAGCTCTTGCAGCAGCTCAGGGTAAATCAGTTGAAGATATCAAGGCTATCATCAGCGGTCTTCATGAGTTCAACCCCATGATGGGTCACAGAGGCTGCCGTCTTACAGTAACATATCCTGAAATCGCAGCAATGCAGACTAAGGCTGTTATCCGTGCAGCTATCAACGTTAAGAAGGCACATGCAGACTGGAACCTCGTTCCCGAAATCATGATTCCCCTTGTTGGCGACGTTAAGGAACTCAAGTACGTTAAGAACATCGTTGTTGCAACAGCTGATGCTGAAATCGCAGCAGCAGGCATCGACCTTAAGTACGAAGTTGGTACAATGATCGAAATTCCCAGAGCTTGCATCACAGCAGACGAAATCGCTAAGGAAGCTGAGTTCTTCTGCTTCGGCACAAACGATCTTACCCAGATGACATTCGGCTTCAGCCGTGATGACGCAGGTAAGTTCCTTAATGCTTACTATGATACAAAGATCTACGAGTTCGATCCCTTCGCAAAGCTTGACCAGAACGGCGTTGGCGCTCTTATGGAAATGGCAGTTGCAAAGGGTAAGGCAAGCGGCAAGAACCTTCACTACGGTATCTGCGGCGAGCACGGCGGCGATCCCTCATCAGTAGAGTTCTGCCACAAGATCGGCCTTAACTATGTATCATGCTCACCCTTCCGTGTTCCCATCGCTCGCCTCGCAGCAGCTCAGGCTGCTATCAAATATGGGGAGGACTAATCTGTACTTCAGTTTTAAGGTTAATTTCGACCAAGCAGAAGCGTACAGAAAATCAACAGACCAATATCTTCGTGCAAAACAGTGGGAAGATTTAACTGTTGAAGTCTTTATCTAAAACAATTAGCAGGCATATTACTGTAAAAAGTAGAATGCCTGCTTTTTTTATGCCCATTTTGCACCTTTGTCCCTTTTTCATACCTATTATATAATAAGAATGAAAGCGAGGTGTTCAGTTTGAAAAAGCAAAAGTATTATATCAATTTGACTGATCAGGAACGCAGTGAAATCCT
>JBGVNA010000136.1:0-6378 GCA_045125175.1 Acutalibacteraceae bacterium | reverse complement strand
CAATTAGCTGTTCACAGCAGAAAATACAATAACTTCCCCATGCGTCCACTAAATTGGAAATCTCCTGCTGACTATATCAAAGCTTTTATCAGCTTCGGCGAGGTTTTCTAATTTTGTAACACATCATTGACAAACCTACAATTCCATTCATCCAAATGAGTTTTCGCTTGTTTTATGCGGTTTTGACGCTTGAAAAGAGGACCCTGCACGCATGTGCAAGGTCCTTTCTCATTATTCCTCTGTTGTTTTGTTTCCTAAAGGAATTGATATGCAGCTTGAAATTGTTTCTACACTTGCTGCGTTTGCCTCTTCAAATTCTTCGGCATAGATATTGAGAGTTGTTGATCTGTCCTTGTGTCCGGCTGCTGCCGATACGCTGACGACATCAACATGATTTTTTATGAGCAGTGAAATAGTAAAATGTCTGCAGCAATGCGTGCAAAGATATCTGATATTATTTTTCTTGCAGAACTCTCTGTACCAATTGAGTGGTGTGCTTGTACCCATAGGTGCTCCGTTCCATTGTGTGAAAAGGCGGTCATTCTCAATCCATGCATCGCCGAGCATCTTCTTGTATTCATCCTGTTCGGCTTTATATCGTTTCAGCAAACCAATAACGTCATCTGAAACAACAACTGTTCTTCTTGAACCGACCGTCTTGGGAGTGGAGGTATATGTACCGATAACAGCGTATAAAAAGGCGAGTTACTTTTTTGTCCCAAAAGCCAATCGTAATGCCGTTGATGCCGTTAAGATCTTGGTAAAAATCGTTTCTGAATATGAAAATTTTACCGTTAGGCATTGTGATTTCGGTCTGGTCATCGAATGCACCGGGCTCAATACAATATCGGCCGGCATCGTATGTCCATTTCTGGAGTGAGGGATACTCTTTTCTTTTCAATTCAAAACCGTCTGCGGTTCTTTTAAAGAACAAAAATCTATCATCACTATCATCACTGTCAAGCAGTGATGCAATCGGTTTTGAATTTTTATTGCAATTATTGCAATAGAAATCCAAAGAGTTCTTATCTTCTGAAACTTTGACAATAAATGTTGCCGATTCGCCATGGGTTGTGATGATCACTTTTCTTGATGTTGTTTTTCCGGACATTATTATTCCTCCTGATAATTTTAATTTTTAAATTTTACAAATCGTACTACTACAATTTTACAAATCGTACCTACGAAATTTTTTCGTTTAGTACAAGTTACGAAAACTTCCCTGTCTTGCCCGCTGAAACAAGACAGGGATAAAGCTGTTGATTCTTCTGCAGATATCCAAAATGATATAAAAGACGATTTAATGTTGGAGATTGAATATCTGCTTCCGAATCGTTACGTTTAATCTTAAACAGTCAATAGGAGGTCGACATTTTAGAAAAAACATAAGGACAACAGCTTTTGCATCTCAACAGGTCAAGGGCTCTGTTGCTACGCAGAATTTTTTGATAAACAAAATACAGCACTGCGTGGTGAATTATAAGGACGTATTGGTATGCTGCTCGCTTTTACAGGTTTGAGCGGTCGCTCAGGGCGGTGTTATAATATAAACCACCGTCCTTCGCAACAAGGTCTTCAACTCAATAAATATTCCTCCTCTTACATTCAGTTTGTAGATGATACAATTCGATAAAAAGGCAAGGTTATTACTTATCATCCAAGAAATCTCCCTTGACGATTTCTCAGATAAAACTCCTGTTGCCTCGTCGGTATCATACAAAGTATGTAAGATTGGAAAGAACAATATATTTGAAAGGAATTTATTACATTATATAATTTAAAAAATCAAGCAAAAAATCCCCTCCGAAACGGTCATTTTGGACCATCCCGGAAGGGGTTTTTAATTGTTACATATCACATTTCAATTTAATCATTTCTGAAAATTTGATAAAATTAACTTGATTTTTGATTAATTGGTGGCTATAATATAAATTAGATTAATGTATTTAAAGAAAGTGAGTTTAACTCAATGAGAAATTATGATTTCAAAAACTGGAAATTGTTGCTGGAACCCGATATTGTTTCGCTTCTGACGACGATTCACGAATACAAAGGTGAACAGGCTTTGTTCATTGAAGCAAAAGCAGATGTTTTAACAAGCTTGCTTGATATAGCAAAAATCCAGAGTGCTGAATCATCAAATAAGATTGAAGGTATTTATACCTCTGATGAGCGAATCAAAAAGATTGTTATGAATAAGGCTCTGCCCCAGAACAGAAGCGAGCAGGAAATCGCAGGTTACCGTGACGTGCTTGCAACCATTCACGAAAACTATGACTATATTCCCGTCAGACCTTCGTTTATTCTTCAGCTTCACCGTGATTTATATAAATTCAGCGGTAAATCTATTGGTGGTAACTATAAAAACAGCGACAACGTTATTGCGGAAGAAGACGAAAACGGAAACCGTTTTGTGCGTTTTCAGCCTGTTCCTGCTTGGGAAACCCAGCAGTCAATTGAAAACCTCTGTGCAGCATTTGATGCTGAACTTGCAAAAGGCGATGCAGATCCGCTTATTCTTATTCCTATGTTTGTTCTTGATTTTCTCTGCATACACCCGTTTAACGATGGCAACGGCAGAATGAGCCGATTGCTTACACTTCTACTTCTTTACCGTGCAGGATATATCGTTGGTAAATACATCAGTATTGAACGCATCATAGAACAAACAAAAGAAACCTATTATGAGGCTTTGCAGTCAAGCTCTTTCGGTTGGCACGAGAACAAAAACGACTACAGTCCATTTGTTCGCTATATGCTCGGAGTTATTGCGGCGGCTTACCGTGAATTCTCATCGAGGGTGAAACTTCTTACCGCAGGCTCAAAACCTGACCGCATCAGAAACATCATCAAAGATACACTCGGCAAGGTTACAAAATCCGAAATTGCCGAGCAATGCCCCGATATCAGTCAGGTAACAATTCAGCGCACGCTTAACGAACTTGTTAAAAACGGCGATATAATCAAAATCGGCGGCGGCAGATACACATCATATACTTGGAACAGGGAGAAAGATTGATTATGATTACAGGCGAACTTAAAAATAAAATTGATTCCCTTTGGGATATATTCGCAGCAGGCGGACTTGTTAACCCCCTCGACGTTATCGAGCAGATAACCTATCTTATGTTTATCCGTGACCTTGACGATGCAGATAACCGCAACGCCAAGGAGAGCGCAATGCTCGGCTTGCCTTTTGAAAGCATTTTTTCTGGTGAAGTTGAAATCGGAGACCGCAAGGTAGACGGCAATCAGCTCAAGTGGTCTGTGTTCCACGATTTTCCTGCTGACAGAATGTATGCCGTTATGCAGGAAATGGTTTTTCCATTTATCAAGAATCTTCATTCGGATAAAAACAGCGCATATTCAAAATATATGGGCGATGCCATATTCAAACTGCCGACTCCTCTTCTTTTGGACAAGGTGGTTACTGCACTTGACGAGATTTATGACCTTATGGCTGTTGCAGAGGGTAGCGACACCAAGGGCGATACATACGAATATCTTCTTTCAAAGATTGCACAGTCGGGACTTAACGGACAGTTCAGAACACCACGACACATCATTAAAATGATGGTTGAAATGATGGACCCCAAGGCTGACGAAGTTATCTGTGACCCTGCCTGCGGTACATCGGGCTTCCTTGTTGCGGCAGGAGATTATCTCAAAGAGCATCGCAGAGAAGAAATCTTCTTTGAACGCATTGCAAAAGACCACTATATGAACCATATGTTTTTCGGCTACGATATGGACAGAACTATGCTCCGTATCGGTGCTATGAATATGATGACCCACGGAATAGACAACCCCTATATCGAATACCGTGACAGCCTTTCCGACCAGAATGCGGATAAGGGCAAATATTCGCTTATACTTGCCAATCCGCCTTTCAAGGGCAGCCTTGATTATGATACGGTATCAGCAGATTTGCTCAAGGTTTGCAAAACGAAGAAAACGGAGCTTCTTTTCCTTGCTTTGTTCCTTCGTATGCTTAAAATCGGCGGCAGATGCGCCTGCATCGTACCCGACGGCGTACTTTTCGGCTCATCAACCGCACACAAGGCAATCCGCAAGGAGATAATAGAAAACAACCGCCTTGAAGCGATTGTTTCGATGCCTTCGGGTGTATTCAAGCCCTATGCAGGTGTATCGACTGCGATAATGATATTCACCAAAACGGAGCACGGCGGCACGGATAAGGTATGGTTTTATGATATGAAAGCAGACGGCTTCAGCCTTGACGATAAGCGCACGGAAGTTGCGGATAACGATATCCTCGATATCATCGCACGATTCAGAAACCTTGACGGTGAAGCGGAAAGAGAACGCACAGAGCAGAGCTTCTTTGTACCCAAGCAGGAAATTGTTGATAATGACTATGACCTTTCAATCAACAAATATAAAAAGACGGAATACGTTGCCGTTGAATATCCGCCCACAAGCGAGATTATGGCAAATATCCGTGAACTTGAAATGGAAATCGGGTCAGCGATGGATGAACTTGAAAAACAGCTCGGAATGAACTGATTTTTGAGTTTTAATAAAACAAATTCGGATTTGTAGGGATGAGTATGGAATATTATCTTGATGAATTATTTGACTTGCAAATGGGAAAAACCCCTGCAAGAAACAACCCTGAATATTGGAATTCAAATGATTATAAATGGATTTCCATTGGTGATCTTTCTAAATGCGGCAAATATATTAGTGAAACGAAAGAATTCTTATCGGAGCAAGCTGTGAAAGATAGCGGTATTAGTTTAATTCCAACAAACACAGTCATTATGAGTTTCAAATTATCTATCGGCAAAACAGCAATTACTACTGAACCAATGTATTCAAATGAAGCGATAATGTCATTTAGAGATAAGAAGACAACTGAATTGATTCCTGACTACATATATTATCTGTTTAGTGGCAAAGATTGGGATGTTGGAACTAATAAAGCTGTAATGGGAAAAACATTAAATAAAGCAACACTTTCAAAAACTAAAGTTCAGATACATAGTATTGATAAACAAAAAGAAATCGTTGAAATTCTTGATAACGTTGTTTCGGTAATCAACACTCGCAAGCAACAACTTGAAAAGCTTGACGAACTCGTTAAAGCCCGTTTTGTCGAGATGTTTGGAGATTATAGAGTTAACGATAAAGGCTTTGAGTGCAGAAAAGGCAGTGACCTATTCAAGTTTTCATCGGGTAAGTTTTTGCCTGAAGAAAAGAGACTTGAAAGAGGAATCCCTGTATATGGGGGTAATGGTATCGCTTGGTATACCAACGAACATCTTACAGACTATCCAACTGTAATAATTGGGCGTGTTGGTGCTCAATGCGGTAACGTTCATTCGGTTACAGAGCCCGTGTGGATTACAGATAACGCTATATATATCAAAGAACAGAAAACAACTGCTTACACATTAGAGTTCTTAACAGAACTCATGCGAATGATGAAATTTTATCAGTATGCAGATTTTTCGGGACAACCTAAAATCACACAAAAGCCGTTAGAAACTTTGCTATATATTATGCCACCAATTGAATTACAAAAGGAATACACAGCCTTCGTTGAACAAGTCGACAAATCAAAATTTGCTGTGCAGAAAGCTTTTGATGAAGCACAAACCCTGTTCGACAGCTTGATGCAACAATATTTCGGATAAAATGTCATCTATATGACACTAAAATGACACTTTTATGTCATTGTTTTGGCTAACATTCTGGTTTATAATACAATCAACATATTTCACATACAAAAACGAGCTGAAAAAGAGCCCAAAATAAGCCGAAAATGATACTTTTAGTTGCTTGTACCTTTTTTGCTCGAAACGGTATAATAAAAATGGAGGTGCAATATGAACGACGTAAAACTAACAGTGGATATCGATCCCGAAGATAAATATCAAAAAGCTAAAAAAGACTTGATCCAAGCAAAAAAGTCTTTTTTAGAGTTAACACCGCAAGAAAGACAAAAATTGATTTATGAATTTCTCAATGCCGAAAAAGCTGAGCAGCTACTTATGACTTTACATCACTTTTTCGGATAAAACAAAGGATGTGAAAGATTTTGGATATAAACAACAATAATATGGGATTAGAAATCGCAAAAGAAACTATAAAAGAAGTGGCAAAGGATGTTTATGCAGATGCAGGAAAGCCAATCGTACAGCCAACTGGTGAACTGGTTGGTTTAGTTCCTCGGGCAATAAAAGCAGCTCTTTTTCCGTTAGAAAAATGGATTTTAACAAGAGAGAATAATCTTGAAGAAACAAAAAAGTTACTTGCTATAAAGCTTAAAAATGACGCCCCTGATAATATTGAATCACCTGAACCGTTTGTGGCGGTTCCTGCCATACAATATATTTCTTATTGTATGGATAA
>JBGVNA010000135.1:0-12623 GCA_045125175.1 Acutalibacteraceae bacterium | reverse complement strand
GGCAGAAATTTAAGATATGCACCGTGAGCATTGTCAATAACAAGAAGAATTCCGTGCTTGCGGCAAACATCGGAAATTGAACGCAAATCCGCCGTGCTGCCGAGATAATCGGGGCTTGTGAGATAAACGGCTGCCGGTTTTATTTCAGCCTGATTTATTGCGTTTTCAAGCGATTGAGCCGTGATTTTGCAGGAAAGATATGAGCTTTCTTCCTCAGGATAAAGCCACTGAACATCAAAATCAGCCATTGCCGCTGCGCTGAGAAAGGTTTTATGGGCGTTTCTGCCGGCCGCAATAACAGGATTTTTTTTGAATTCCTTTGCGTAAAGTGCAATAAGATAAATCATTGCACGAATGCAGAGCGAAGAGCCCTCTGTTGAATAAAAAGTGTTGCAGCCGAAAAGTGAACCTGCATTCTGCTCGCTCTCTTTTATTATGCCGTTTGCTTCGTAGAGGCTGTCTGCACCGTCGATTTCGGTTATATCATATTCCTCAAAACCGAGTTTATTTTTGCCCTTGTGTCCCGGCATATGCAGGCGCAGAGAGTTGCTCTTTATATATTCATTTATAAAGTCGCAAATGGGGGTGTTCATTTAATCATCTCCGAAAGCTCTTGCAACCGCAACCATGATTGCGCATTCCATCCTCTTCTTGAAAAGCTCGCAACCGTATTTGTATACGCCCTTGACCGAGCCTGTTGAATGATAGGCGTTTGCGGCGCAACCGCCCGAGCAATAAAGCCTTGCCCAGCATTCACGGCATTCGGGGCGTGAATATACGTTGCATTCTGCGAATTCGTTCTGCGTTGCAGTGTTTGTGACACCGCTCCAGATATCGCCGAGCTTGAATTTTTCTTCGCCTACAAACTGATGGCAGGGATAGAGCTCGCCGGTGGGAGTAACCGCCATGTATTCCGTGCCTGAGCCGCACCCCGAAATGCGCTTGTAGATGCAGGGGCCGCCTGTGAGGTCTATCATATAGTGATAGAAAGTGAAGGGCTTGCCCTCTTTGTCATGCTGAAGCATAAGCTCTGCAAGCTTTTCGTATTGCTCCATAACAACGGGCATATCCTCTGCGGTAAGCTCCGACGGTTCGCCGGGGGCACAGACAACAGGCTCCATGCTCAGCTCTGAAAAGCCGAGGTCGAGCATCTGCTGAATGTCCTTGAGAAAATCAGGGTTGGCGTGAGTGAATGTGCCGCGCATATAATAATTTTTGCCGCCTCTTGCTTCAACAAGCTTTTGAAATTTGGGAACGATTTTATCCCAGCTTCCGTTGCCTGAGTAGTCAACACGGTAGCGGTCATGGATTTCTTTTCTGCCGTCAAGGCTGAGAACAACGTTGCTCATTTCACGGTTTGCAAAATCGATAACATCGTCATCAATGAGCACGCCGTTTGTTGTGAGAGTGAATCGGAAATTCTTGTTATGCTCTTTTTCGATGCTTCTTGCATATTCAACAAGCTGTTTTACAACGTCAAAGTTCATAAGCGGCTCGCCACCGAAAAAGTCAACCTCAAGGTTACGGCGTGTACCCGAATTTTCAATCAGAAAATCAAGAGCACGCTTGCCGACCTCAAAGCTCATGAGCGCACGCTCACCATGATATTTACCCTGGCTTGCAAAGCAATAGGAGCAGTTGAGGTTGCAGGTATGAGCAATATGCATGCAGAGAGCCTTTACAACTCCTGCGGTTTTTTGTTTAAGATGACCTGCCATCGGCTCAAAGGTTTCAGGTGCAAAAAGCTTGCCGCTTTCTTTGAGAGAAGCAACCTGCTCATAGCATTCCTCAATATCCGGCTTTGAGATATCGTTGTATTTTTCTGACATTGCGCCGATAACGGCTTCGCGGCTGTTTTCTTCGAACATTGCAATGATATCGTAGGCAACCTCGTCAACAACGTGAACAGAGCCCGAGCAGATATCAAGAACTATATTGTAGCCGCCAAGTTTATACTGATGTATCATAAGGTGATAATTCTCCTTTTAAATTACAGAAAAAATGCCGCCTGTATCGGCGGCATTTCAGTCAGCAATTATTTGCTTTCTTTCTTTTCGCACTGCTGGTTAGCGATACCGCAGCTTGTTTTGCAAGCGGACTGGCATGATGTCTGGCATTCGCCGCAGCCGCCGTTCTTTGCGCTGTCACACAGATTGCGGGTTTCAAGAGTCTTGATGTGCTTCATGGTGCAACCTCCGTAAAATTTTATTGTAATAAATGATATCACATTATATTTTTAAAGTCAATATATTTAACGTAATTAATCTTCAATCGCTGCCTTGCGTGTGTTTATTTTTCTGAAGATTTCGGGGTCAAATTTGGGAGCGCGATCATAGTAATAAAGACCGTTCTGCTCCTGTTCAATATCATAAAGCTGAGTGTAGCAGAAGCCGAACATCCTGTAATTATCAAGCAGGGCATCGGTAAGACCTGCGTATCTTTCGATAAATTCTTCCTCTGTTTTTGGTGCATTGCCGTAGCCCCATGCGTCGCCTCTGTCACCTTTTGACCACTGAAGTCCGCCGTATTCGCTGATCCATGCGCAGCCCTTGCCGCTATACATCTGTCTGTCGGGAAATCTTTCGTAGAGCGTGCCCTCTGTCATGAGCTTATCGTAATTTTCTTTGAAAACATGATAATCCTGCTCATAATCGTGAACATCATAAATATCGGTGATTGTGTGGAAATTACCGCTCGTGTCAATGCAGGGGCGGGTTTCGTCCATATGCTTTGTTACTTTATAAATGGTTGAAATTACATGGTCGTACTGTTTTCTGCCGTTGATATCCCATGTTTCGTTGAACGGACACCAGCCGATGATTGAGGGATGGTTGAAATCTCTTTCAACACATTCGCACCATTCGGGCAGCATTGCGGCAAGTGAGAAGGGGTTTGACCAGTCCAGACCCCAGTTGCCGTATTCACCCCACACAATGTAGCCGAGCTTATCGCAGTGATAAAGGAATCTCTTTTCGAATACCTTCTGATGAAGTCTTGCGCCGTTGAAGCCGACTGCAAGAGAGAGCTTGATATCGTTTTCGAGGGCTTCATCTGTAGGTGCGGTGTAGATGCCGTCGGGGTAGAAGCCCTGGTCAAGCACAAGGCGCTGGAAAACGGATTTGCCGTTGATAAGGAACTTATAGTCATCGAGTTTAACGTTTCTGAGGCCGAAATAGCTCTTGACCTTATCATTGCCGAATGTCAGTTCAAGGTCATAAAGTCTGCCGCAGCCGACCTCCCAAAGATGAATTTCGGAAAGCTGTATTTCACCTGTAACGGTTGACTTGGCAACCTTTGAGAATGAACCCATTGCCTTGCCTTCGTATGATGCGGAAGCGGTGAATTCGCCCTCGCCCTCAACAACGGCTGAAACAGCGATAACGCCGTTTGCGTAGTCTGGGAAAAGCTTGAAGCTCTTTATGTATGCTTCGGGTACGAATTCGAGCCATACGGTCTGCCATATTCCGGTTGTTCTTGTGTAGTCACAGCCTCTTGATTTGAGGTCGGGGCACTGCTTGCCTCTGGGAACAAGAGGATCTCTTACATCGTCAACGGCACGCACGATAAGGGTGTTTTCACCCTCGTTAAGATATTCGGTAACATCAAATTTGAACGAAGCATAGCCGCCCTGATGTGTGCCTGCTTTTTTGCCGTTGATATAAACCGTGGTGTCGTAGTCAACAGCACCGAAATGAAGAATGACTCTGCCTGCAAGCTGGTTGGCGGTAACATTAACTGTTCTTCTGTACCAGACGGCAGGAATGAAATCGGTGTGCTCAATGCCCGAGAGCTTGCTTTCGGGGCAGAAGGGAACAAGAATTTTCTTTTCCCAATCTTTTTTTTCAAGAATACCGGCTTCAAGCTTGCTGTTGCCGAAGTCAAATTCAAAATCCCATTCGCCGTTGAGATTGAGCCAGTTTGCTCTTTCAAATTGGGGGTCGGGATGTTCAGGTCTCGGAATGTTAATCATACATATTTCTCCTTATATTTCAAAAAAATAATCTTCAAGCATTGCCGCAATGCAGTGATATACGGGCAAAGTCAGTTCCTGAATTTTAAATGTTTCCGTTTCCGGGAGTCTGATGCAGATATCGCATATTTCGCTGAGCCTGCTCTCTTTTTCGCCTGTTATTGCAATGGACTGAATGTCTGCCGCTTTAGCCGCCTCAGCCGCATAAACAATGTTTTCGGAATTGCCCGAGGTGCTGTAGCAAAGCAGAATATCGTTTTCTTTTGCATAAGCATAAACCTGCTGTGCAAAAACAAGTGAGGGAACAGCATCGTTTTCAAACGCAGTCATAAGGGCCGAATGCGTGCAAAGAGAAATTGCAGGCAGACCTTTTTGCAGATTATCTGCAATAAAATCATCGCTGAATTTTGCTTTTTCATCGGGTGAAAGAGGTCTTTTTTTGAGAAAACCTTTCATCAGTTCACCAACCAAATGGTTGCAGTCCGCTGCAGAGCCGCCGTTACCGCAACAGAGCAGCTTCCCGCCGTTCTTAAAGCAGATTGTCATTGCTGTGAAAGCGTTATATATATCATTTTTACAAACTTCAAGGCAGGGATATCGCTGAAAAAGCTCATGAAACATATATGCGGTGTTTTCCATTATTTTTTTACCTCCGCAAAATCTTTTGCAACTCCGATTGCGGCAAAATCTCCGATTTCATCGCCGAGCATCGCAGGCACTGTTTCACAGCATTGAGCTGAAATTGCAAGTGCTTCTTTTTGGACAACTTCATTCATGCTGTCAATCATCAGATGCCCGGAACGCTGAAAAATGCTGCCTATAACTATTTTTTCGGGATTGAGTATGTCAATAAGAATTGAAAGACCCAAGCCGAGTTTTTCGCCGCATCTGCGGTAAATTGCGCCCGCAAGCCTGTCGCCGTTTTCAGCAGCCTCGGCAATTGTTTTTGCCGTTACGTTATCACGGGGAATAGTTGTTACGCCGTTATAAATCGACAGCATCTGTTTGCCCATTGCCGCAATTCCTGCGCCGCTGCAGAATCCCTCAAATGAGCCTGCCTTTCCGTAAGCAACGGGGCCGTCTGTGTCAAGTCTTATGTGACCGACTTCGCCTGCAGTGCCGCATGTACCCGAATACAGCTTGCCGTCAAGGATTAAGCCTGCGCCCATTCCTGTTCCGAAGGTGAGAAATATCATGTTTTTTGTGCCTCTGCCTGCGCCAAACTGCCATTCTGCAAGTGCGCAAGCATCAGCATCATTCCTGACCTTGCAGGGTATTCCCAATTCGTTCTTTATAATATCCGCAAGAGGAACATTGTCCCAGTCGGGCAGATTAGGCGGGCGCATGATAACGCCTGTGTCGCTGTTGAGAGGGCCTCCGCAGCTTACTCCGCAGGCAAGCACGTCATCGGAAGAAATGCCGTTTCTTTCAAGCAGTTCTTTTGCGGAAGAAACAAGCTCTTCAACAATCGCTTTCCAACCTCGTTCAACCTTAGTTTCAAATCTGATTTTATCTTTTATTGAGTTTGAATTTTTTTCGCTGATGATAACGGCGCATTTTGTTCCGCCGATATCCATTCCGAGGTAATATTTCACAGAATACCTCCTTCGTTTATATGCTGAAATTATACATTATTTTTATTTCAAAGTCAATCAAAAGGTAATATTACGGAAAAAATTGCGGAAAATAATTCGGAAAGGATGGGATAACATGGCTGTTACGCTTGTGCGTGCAACAATATTGTATATAATCGTTATATTTCTTATAAGACTTATGGGCAAAAGGCAGATAGGCGAGCTGCAGCCGTCAGAGCTGGTTGTCACCATTCTTGTTTCGGAAATTGCGTCTATACCCATGCAGGATAACAGCATACCTATTCTCAATTCGGTTGTTGCACTGTTTGCACTTGTTGCGTTTGAAATTTTTTCTTCGGCATTGGGTATGAAAAGCCCCAAAATTCGTGCATATATTCAGGGGCATCCCGTTATAGTTATCCGCAACGGAGCCATAGACTATAAAGCACTCAAAAAGCTGAGAATGACAGTGAACGACCTTGTTTCCGCTCTGAGGCAAAAGGATGTATTTGATTTTTCACAGATTTCATATGCGATTTTTGAAACAAACGGTAAAATCAGCGTTCTTCTGAAGCCTGAATACAGAAATTCCACCGCTGCCGATGTTAATGTTTACCCCAAAGACAAGGGAATGCCGTTTGCGGTTATCTGTGACGGCGAAATAATTGAGGATATGGCAAAAGAATCGGGATATGATGTGAGCAAAATCAAAAAGTTTGCACTCGCAAGTAAAATTCCTGTTGAGAAAATCGTTATAATGAGCGTTGATTCCGAGGGGATTGCATATATTGAAAAAAGGGAAGATGACGAATGAAAAGAGTGTTTGCGGCTTGCGTTCTGATTTCACTTGCCGTTGGCTTCGCTGTGTGGTCGGGTTATGTTTTTGAAAGTGAAATGGATTATCTTGAAGCCTCGCTCAACGGGCTTATAAATCTTTCCGAAAGCTGCACAGACGAGAAACTTGCCGAAGAAACAGAGAAAATTGTTTTTCAATGGCAAAATGCCTCAAGCCTGCTTCATTCCGTTGTGCTGCATGACGGAATTGACGAGCTTGAGAAAAAAATAATCTCATTGCCTTCGATAATTGAGCATTCGGGCAGAGAGGAGTTGCGCACGGAATGCATTGAAGCGCTGAGTATAATAAAAATTCTGGAAACAGGCGAAAAAATAAACTTTGAAAATGTTTTATAAATATATTGTAAATTACTTTAAAGAATGATACAATTAGCTCAAAGGAAGGAGAGTGATTAAATGGCAGAATTTACCATGCTGATTTTTTGGATTGTGCTGCTCATTCTTCTGATTGTGGTCGAAGCGGTAACAGCGCAGATGGTAACAATCTGGTTTGCAGCGGGTGCTGTGGCTGCGATTGTTGCGGAGCTTCTTAATGCGCAGGTATGGCTTCAGTGGGTTGTTTTTATAGCGGTTTCTGCCGTTGCTCTCGTTGCAACCAGACCGCTTGTGAGAAAACTTACTCAAACCAGGGTTCAGCCCACAAATGCAGACCGCTGTATCGGCCAAATCGCAGTTGTTTCGGAGGATATTGATAACATAGCGGGAAAGGGTCAGGTTAATCTTAACGGAACAATCTGGACTGCCCGTTCTTCCGACGGCTCGGTAATCGGAAAAGGCGAGAAGGTAACAGTTGAAAAAATTGAAGGCGTAAAGCTTATTGTAAAGATGAATTAAGGAGGAAATATTGATGGAATTTATTATTCTTGCAGTTCTTGCGGTTTTTATTATCGCTATAGTTATTCTCAACATTAAAATTGTTCCCCAGTCAAAGGCGTATGTTGTTGAAAGACTCGGAACATACAGCGCAACCTGGCAGACGGGTCTTCATATCAAAATTCCTTTTATTGAGAGAATTGCAAAGCAGGTTTCGCTCAAAGAACAGGTTGTTGATTTCCCTCCTCAGCCCGTTATCACAAAAGATAACGTTACAATGCAGATTGATACAATCGTGTTCTTTCAGATAACAGACCCAAAGCTTTTTGCATACGGCGTTGAAAGACCTCTTTCGGCTATTGAAAATCTGACAGCAACAACGCTCAGAAATATTATCGGTGAAATGGAGCTTGACCATACTCTCACATCAAGAGATATCATCAATGCAAAAATCAGAGGTATTCTTGATGAGGCAACAGACCCTTGGGGTATCAAGGTCAACAGAGTTGAGCTTAAGAACATTCTTCCTCCCAAGGAAATTCAGGATGCAATGGAAAAGCAGATGAAGGCAGAGCGTCAGCGCCGTGAAGCTATCCTTACCGCAGAGGGCGAAAAGGCAAGTAAGATTCTTGTTGCCGAAGGTCAGAAGGAAAGCATGATTCTTGCGGCGGAAGCTGAAAAGCAGAGCGCAATTCTTGCGGCTGAAGCAATCAGAGAAGCCAAGATAATTGAGGCTGAAGGTGAAGCCGAAGCTATCCGCAAGGTTGAAGAGGCGAGAGCTCAGGCAATCGGACTTATCAATGAGGCCGCGCCCGGCGACGGTTATCTCACAATCAAGAGCCTTGAAGCATTCGAAGCTGCCGCAGACGGCAAGGCAACAAAGCTCATTATTCCCAGTGATTTGCAGGGGATTGCAGGTCTTGCTGCGAGTGCGAAGGAAATTCTTTCGGATAAGTAATTAACAAACAAAAAGGACATCGCCAAAAGCGATGTCCTTAATTTTTTTATAAATTATTCAACTGTAACCGTTCCGTCTTCTTCAACGGTGATTTTCATGCCGTCCTTAACATAATCAAGGAATTCCTGACCGAGGCAGTCAACCGTTACCATAGGTTCGTCTGCCCAAACAGCACCGAGAACTGCGCCCGCGCATGCGAGTGAGTCAATGTGCTCTGAGAAAAGCATGCACTTGGGATTTCTCTTCATAACGTTTGCGCAATAGAGAACCATGCCGCCTGTTGTTGAGCCGATGGTCTGAGGAAGGCAGAGTGCTGTTCCTACCATGGGCTTGCCGTAAAGGTCGGTATTGTTCTGGTCGCCGCATTTTGCTTCTTTATCGCCGAACTGAAGAGCGTTCTGGAAGGAAGCGAGAGTGTTGAAACCGCCGTGAGAAACGAGTGCGGTTGCTGTGCATTTGCCTGCGCAAACGGGACGTCCTTTGAACTGTTTCATCTTACTTTGCCTCCTTTGTGATTATATCGAGAATTTCGTCGCTTCTGTAGTAGCGTGATGTTGTGTATGTTCTGAGCTTGTTTGAGTTGGTAATAACAGGCATCTTCTTGCAAAGAGGATTGTTCATATACATCAGCGGGCAGATGTAGCTGAGAATAACGCCTGTTTCCTTAAGCTTTGCAGCGTAAGGAGTTTTGTTGAATGCTTCAACAACAGCGGGTGCAGCTGTGAATACGGTGGGGATTGAAACTTTCTTGAGGCCGTTCTTTTTAAGACCTGCAACAACATTATCTGTCCATTCAACAAGCTGAGCGTGTGAAAGGTGAGGGCAGCCGATGAAGCAAAGCTTGGGTGTTGCGTCCTTATCCTTCCACATAACGGGATAGTTAGCCTGAACTCTTTCAAGCTCTGCATCGTCAACAACATAAACCTGAGCACCTTCTGCGATGAGGCTTTCGCCCTGCTCAACAGCTTCGGGTGTGAGGTTTGCAACGTGATAAAGACCTACTGCGTCGTTTGATGCGGTTGCTGCGCCGAAGTCCTTGAGGTATGCCTTGGTGTCACCGTCAAGCTCTGTGCCGATCCACTGGTCAAGACCCTTGATATAGGGAACATCTTCCATGACCTTCATGCCGATAGCTGAGCCGAGAATCTGAGCTTCGGGCTTCTTGGTTGTTTTAACTTCAACAATCCATGTTGCCTTTCTGCCTTCATCGGTAACAAGACCGAAATAAGGAACTCTGCCGACGATTGAGCCAAAAAGCTCAATGATGCCCGAGTTTCTGTTGCAGCGTGCGCCAAGAACTGAGTTAGCATAAACAACTGCTGATGACTCAGCCCATGAAAGAACCTCGCCCTTCTTGGGAACATTGCCTACTTCGTCCATGTAGCATGTGCAGGTGTATGACTTATCGTCGATAAGTCCGAGCTTTGAAAGCTGAGCATCGTAGCTGTCCTGCATGCTATACATAAATTTGTTGAAAATAAGCTTCTGAAGGAAGTTTGCGGGAACCTTGGGGTCAAGGGGCTTGGGGTCAACAGAGAATTTCTGCTGAGAAAGAGCACCGCCTTCAATGAGCTTATCCATAAGCTCATAAACGGGCTTCATAACCTTGAGGCCGAAGCTTGTAACAAGGTGGCCCATTTTGCTCTCAACGGGAACCATCTTTGTTGCGCCGAAAGCTTCGCCGTAAAGAACAAGGGTTTTCATTACCTTTGCCATTGTCTCGCCCTTGGAGCCGTTGAGTATATCCTGCTCCTCGGGAGTGAGAATCATTTTGTATTCCATAATAGCAGAATCCTTTCTAAAATTTTCTCAATGTAATTCTAACACTTTGTTTTGATAAATTCAACAAGAAATTAAATTTTACGATAAAAATTTTACGACAATAAATAAAAGTAGTTTATGATAGAGCTTTTTTCGTTGTTTGCATATAATAAACAGGGGGGGATGCAGGTGAAATACAGACGGTTTTACCGCCGCAAAAGCGGCGTTGTTTTTAAAGTTGCTTGTGTATTTTTGGCGTTGCTCACGGGCGTTTTACTGACCGATGCGCAGCTTCGCCCTGCCGTGTATGACCTTGCTGCCCTTGAAGCTCATGCCGTTGCGGCAAAAACCGTACATACCGCAGTCGAAAATGTGCTTTCAAAAAACGGATTTGATTATTCTGATATTGTGAGCATCGGCCGCACGGAAAACGGCAGTATAACAGGGATTACAACCGATATTGTCAAGCTCAATCTTTTTAAATCACGGGTTACGAGTGCGGTTGACGATGCGTTTGAAAAACAGGGAAACACGACCGTATCCGTAGCCCTCGGTTCGGCAACGGGGATAACCTTTCTTTCGGGCTGCGGACCTTATGTTGACATAAAAATCGGCATGGCATCTTCAACGCAATCGGATTTCAAGAATGTTTTTGAAAGCGCAGGCATAAATCAGACCCAGCACAGTATCATGCTTAATATAGATACGCAGGTTATTCTGACCATGGCGGGCAGGCGGATAACACAAAATGTTTCAACATCATTCTGCGTTGCGCAGACGGTAATAGTCGGCTCGGTGCCTGATGTTATGGTGGAATGAAAAACTCATTGATTTTATATGTCAAAATTGATATAATATTACAGATAAGGGCAAATCCCCTACGAAACTATTCATTATTCACTAAATTTAAGGAAGTAACGGCTATGCAGTTTGAAAATGCAAAAGAAAGAGCAAAGGAGCTTCGCGACCTGCTCAACTATCACAGCCATAAATATTATGTTGAGGATAACCCCGAAATAGGGGATTATGAGTATGATATGCTCCAGCGTGAGCTTGCGGCTGTTGAAAAGGAGTTTCCCGAGCTTATAACTCCCGACTCGCCCACTCAGCGTGTCGGCGGCAGTGCAGACGGAATGTTTGAGCCTGTTGTTCATGCAGTGCCTCTTGAAAGTCTTCAGGACGCCTTCAGTATTGATGAAGTGCGAGCTTTTGATACAAGAGTTAAAGAAACTGTTAGCGGTGCGGAATATGTTGTTGAGCCCAAAATTGACGGTCTTTCCGTTGCTCTTGAATATGAAAACGGAGTGTTTGTGAGAGGGTCAACCCGCGGCGACGGCAATGTCGGCGAGGACGTAACCGCAAATCTGCGAACAGTCAATTCAATACCTCTGCGCCTTAAAGAAGATGTGACAATCGAGGTCAGGGGCGAGGTTTATATGCCAAAAAAGGTGTTTGCCGCTTTGGTTGAAGAGCAGGAGCTTAACGGCGAAAAAACCTTTAAAAATCCCAGAAATGCTGCGGCAGGTTCACTTCGTCAGAAGAACCCGAAAATCACCGCTTCAAGAGGCTTGGATATCTTTGTTTTTAACATTCAGCGAATTGAAGGCGGGAATATAACGGGTCACAAGCAATCGATAGATTATCTTAAAACCCTTGGATTCAAAACAATCCCGTTCTATAATAAATTCAATAACATTGATGACGTTCTTTCGGAGCTTGACAGAATAGGTGAGGTGCGTTCATCGCTTCCTTTTGATATTGACGGCGCAGTTATTAAAACCGATTCCTTTGCGCATCGTGAGGAAATCGGCAGCACCGCAAAATTCCCCCGTTGGGCACTTGCTTTCAAGTATCCTCCCGAAGAAAAAGAAACAACGGTTGTTGACATTGAAGTTGCCGTCGGCAGAACAGGTGTTTTAACACCCACAGCCGTTTTTGAACCCGTGCTTGTTTCGGGGTCAACTGTTTCGAGAGCGACTCTTCATAATCAGGATTTCATAAATGAAAAAGATATTCGCCTCGGCGACAGAGTTGTTATTCGCAAGGCAGGCGACATTATCCCCGAAGTTATAAGGGTTGTTTCTCATTCGGAAAACAGCGAAAAGTTCACTCTCCCAACAGTTTGCCCCTCATGCGGAGCAGGTATTATCCGTGAAGAGGGCGAGGCGGCGGTGAGATGCGTTAACCCCGAATGCCCCGCGCAGCTTCTGCGTAATCTTATTCATTTTTGTTCCCGCGATGCGATGGATATCGAGGGAATGGGCGATGCTGTGCTTGAAAGGCTTGTTTCGAACGGACTTTTAAGTAAGGCAAGTGAAATTTACACCCTCAAAAAAGAAGATTTCATGACTCTTGAGGGCTTCAAGGATAAGTCATCTCAAAATCTTGTTGATGCCATTGAAAACTCAAAGAAAAACGACCTTTCAAAGCTTGTTTTTGCGCTTGGAATCCGCCATGTGGGTCAGAAAGCGGGCAAGATACTTGCCGACCATTTCGGCACAATGGAAAATATAATGAGTGCCGATGTTGAAACTCTGAAAAAGGTTGAAGGCTTCGGGAAAATCATGGCGCAGAGTGTTGTTGATTTCTTTGCGTTAGAGCAGTCAAAAAGAGAGATTGAAGCCTTTGCCGCCTACGGCGTGAATATGAATTCACAAAAAGAAAAAATCGATAACCGCTTTGAGGGCAAAAC
>JBGVNA010000134.1:0-15387 GCA_045125175.1 Acutalibacteraceae bacterium | reverse complement strand
CAAAATCCTCCGCAATCTTCGGCGCAACCGCTCTTATTTTTTCATTCACTGCCATTCGATATATAACGGAATCCTCCGGATCATGGCTGTCGGGTCTTTCAAATGGTTTTTCCACGCCATCAGGATGAGGCGAATTCTTATAAGAATAATCCGACTTATCAAGCGGGCAATAAAAAGGCTCACAAAGAATAATCTTTATATCACCGAGTTCCTTACGTGTAAGCTCAAGAATTGCACGAAGATTTGTTTCGTAGCGTTCTTTTGCTTCGTCAGGTGTCAATCCGTTGAAATAGCCGTAGCCTCCTTCGTTAGCACCGACAAGAATACTCAGAACTGTCGGTTTATTGTCAATTACGTCTTTCTGCCATTTTTCAAGCAAATCATAAGCGTTTTCGCCCGAATAGCCTTTGTTGATAAACTTAGGCATATTTTCGGCATTATCAAGAGCAAGTCTGCCTGCAACAATATACTGATAGCCGTGACCCATGATATGATTGCAGTCCATACTTTTGCCCCGGTTACCGTCAGTTATGGAGTCACCCGAAAAAAGAACAACATCATTTTTACCGAGTTTCATATAATCACCTTAAATTTTTAAGTACATCGTATGCATTTTTTGCATCGCTTTCAAAATCCAGAACATTGGCTTCTATTGAGCAATGTTCAACACCGATTGCTTTAAGAGGCTCAATAAACAACGCCTGCTTGAATTCATCGGATGATGAGGGATAAATTCTTTTGCAGTCAAGAGCAGGGTCGGGTCCGGGATTTGAAGTATGAGCGTGAACAACCCAGCCTTTATATTCAAGAAGGCTTTCCATGCTCTCATTCTGAACATACATATGAGCAACATCTGCAAGCACCTTGACATAAGGCGAATCAACTGCCTTTGCAATTTCAACTCCGTGCGCAACGGTATTGATTGCATTGCATTCTTCAGGACGCAGAGGCTCAATTGCAATGGTTAAATCATATTTTTCTGCAAAAGGCACAACATTATTTTTGAGGAAATCAACAATCTGTGCCCTGCCATCTTCAAGGCTCATGCCGTCGGGAATTCTTCTTGCGCCCGATGAACCGAAAACAAGATATTTCAGCCCGAGATATGAGGCATTCTTAAAGAGTCTTTCAAGATATTCATTAATTGCGGCATCATCTTTTTCTTCGCCGACAACACGCATTCCTATAAAACAGTTTGCTGCAACAACGGGCAAACCCGTTGCTATCATTGCATCAAGATGCTCTTGCGTTTTTGATGCAATCTGCTGGCAATGGCTTTCGGCATAATCAAAACCGAGCTCCTTAATAAACTTCATTTTTTCTGTATCCGTACCTACACATACACCGAATTTCATTTTACATCCTCCTTGCGTTATTCAGCATTTCTTTTGCTGTTTCAAGCTGCAGAGCGGTAACGTTGCCGCCCGCGGTTATTCTTGCGATCTCAGCGGCTCTGCCGTCAAAATCAAGAGTATCAATTTTTGTATATGTTTTATCTTCATCTGCGGTTTTAATAATCTTCATATGCCTGTCCGCCTGAGCGGCAATGCGAGCAAGATGGGTTACGCAAATAACTTGCCTGCCCTTTGAAACCTGATGAAGCTTAAGCGCTATTTTTTCAGCCGCCGAGCCGCTGACACCCGTATCAATTTCATCAAAAATCAGCGTTGCGATATCGTCTTTATCCGAAAGAACGTTCTTTATTGCAAGCATAATTCTTGAAAGCTCGCCGCCCGATGCGATTTTGGCAATGGGTCTCGGCTCCTGACCGGGATTTGCACTGATAAGGAATTCTATTGCATCTGCACCCCTTGAGGTGAGAGCGGTCTGTTTACGGTCAACAACAAAAGTAACCTTGGGCATATCAAGGAATTCGAGCTCTGCTTTAACACTTTTTTCAAATTCTCTCGATGCCTTCAAACGGCTTTCCGTAAGCTTTGCAGAAAGAATTTTTATTTCATCCGAAAGAGCATAGAGCTTTTCTTCAAGCTCTGATATTTTTTCATCCGAAACCTCAATTGCATTACGTTCGTCAACTGCCTTTTTATGAGTCGCGAGAATTTCACTTTCTGTTGCGCCGTATTTCATTGAAAGGCGGTAAAGGAAATCCAGCCTTTCATTTATTTCGGAAAGTCTTTCCGGATTATAGTCAAATCCGTCAATAAGACCTCTTATTTCTGCAGAAAAATCTGCAAGCTCATAGGCAATTCCTCTCACGCCTTTTGCGCTGTTATGAACATTTTCATAATATTTTGAAGCGGCTTCAAGCTCGCCTGCACAATCTTCAACGCCTGCAAGAATGCCGTTATCGTCGTTCAAAGCAGCATAAGCCTTTTCAAGCGATTTTATAACCTTGCCGCTGTGCTGAAGAAGTTCTTTTTCTTTTGACAGCTCTTCTCTTTCTCCGTCACGGACATCTGCCTGTTCAATTTCGTTTATAAGAAAATTGAGATAATCGAGCCTTGCTGCTTTTTCATCCCTTGTGTCGTAAAGAGCTTCAAGCTCCTTTTTGACCGAAACAAGGCTTGAAAAAACACTTTTGTATTCGTTGCGCAATGCAGAGTTTTCGGCAAGCAGGTCTATGAAACCGCAATGCCTGTCAGGTGACAAAAGAGCCTGACTGTCATGCTGGCCGTGGATATTTATAAGACCTGAGCCGATTTCTTTTAATGCGGAAACCGTAGCAGGGCAGCCGTTAATGCGGCAAACATTTTTACCCGCTGAATTGATTGAACGGCTGAGCACAAGCGTTTTATCGGGCATCTTTTCAATACCCATTTCGTCAAGAATACTCTCCGTTTCGCCGTTTATATCGTCAAACGAGGCATAAACCTTTGCACTTTCGGCACCTGAACGGATAAGCTCTCTCGACGTGCGTTCGCCGAGCACGGCATTAATCGCATCAATAACGATTGATTTGCCCGCTCCCGTTTCGCCCGTCATAACATTAAGCCCCTCATCAAATTCAAGCTCAGCGCTTTCTATAACGGCAATATTTTCGATTTTTAAACCGATTAACATATGTAAGAATCTTTCCTTTCGGGATATCAGCCGACAAGATCTGCAATTGCATCCTTCATCTGGCCGGCAAGCTCGGGAGTTCTGCAAAGAGCAAAAATCGTATCATCTCCCGCAAGAGTACCTACAAGGCCCTCCCAATGCATTGCATCAAGAGCAGCACAGGCTGCCTGTGCCATACCTGTGTAGCAGCGGATAACAAGGGTGTTACCTGCATAATCCGCAGAGATAACGGAATGACTGAAAATACTTTTGTATTTACCGAGAAGCTCCCCCGAATCACCGTTATCAACGGCATAGCGGCTTCTGCCAAGCTCGTCAACTTTCTTTATAAGTCTCAAATCCTTGATGTCACGCGAAATAGTTGCCTGAGTTGTGTCAAAGCCTTCTGTTCTGAGCATTTCAAGAAGGTCCGTCTGGGTTGAAAGGCAATGCTGTTCGATGAGCCTGATTATGGCCTCATGTCTTTTCTTTTTCACAATTTACACTCCTTAATTTTAACCTTTTGTCGGCTGTTGAGAAATGATGACAAAAACAGCAAATAAACACAAAATATAAAAACGGTATTTGTTCATCACACTCTACCTGATTTGCGTTTATGCTCCGTCACATTTATCGGCAGCCTTATCTTCTTTGTGCCAGCTTTTTATATAATATGTCGATAAAATTATCCGACTTGATTCTGATGAAATTTGCCGTAAATTCCGCTCTTGAGATAACTGCCTTGCAGCCGGGGTCAATCGTCAGCGGCTGTGTTCCGTCGTCGGAAATACACAGAGGTCTTTCCTCGGCTGAATTTACCGTCAGCACCGCATCGGGTCTGAAAATCAGAGAACGGTCAACCAATGAATGCGGACACAGCGGTGTTAAAAGTATGCTTTCAAGCTCGGGGTCAACCACAGGACCGCCTGCCGAGAGTGAATACGCCGTTGAACCCGTAGGAGTTGAAACAAGCACACCGTCGCAAAGATAGCTGTTAAAACGGCTGCCGTCAAGCGAAACATCAATAGCCGTCATCCGCTGCTTTTCTTCATTGGTTATTAGACAATCATTAACACAGTAATCGCTTGCAATTATCTTTTCGCCGCTCATAACGCTCGTTTTGAGCATAAGGCGTTTGTCGAGGGTGTAATCACCTTCAATAAGGCGTGAAAGCAGATGGAGCTCATTATCTTCAAGCCCTGCCATAAAAGCAAGCCTTCCTGCATTAACGCCGAGAATAGGCTTTTGTTTAACCGCTGCAAGCTTTGCCGCATGAATTATTGAGCCGTCACCGCCCACGGCAATAACCGCATCGCAGCCGCCAAGCGCTTCATCCTCGGGCAAAAAATCCGCATCGGTAAACTCAAATTCACTTTTATATTCGGGGAAAAAGCAGAATTTTGCACCCAATGATTTAAGACTTCTGCATATTCCCGAAGTTACACCCGCCGCTTCGGCACGGGTAAGGTTAGGTATAAGAGTAATTTTCATTTTCTTACTCCTTATTTATCCAGATTTTCGTGCGAACGCTCAACAAGCTCTATAACAGAGCTTTGCCAAAGCATTTCACCGATATCGGTTTTTTCAATATACATAAGATACTCGATGTTACCCTCGGGACCTTTTATGGGAGAAAAATCAACACCGAGCACTTTAAATCCGTTTTCCGCAGCAAATGAAGTTATGTTTTCAACAACCGCTGCATGAACACTTTTATCTCTTACAACGCCTTTTTTGCCAATATTTTCCTTACCCGCTTCAAACTGAGGCTTAATAAGGCAAACGGAATGACCGCCGTCCTTCAGCAAGGTATGCATTACAGGCAAAATAAGTTTTAGTGAAATAAACGAAACATCAACGGAAGCGAAATCAATTTCATCGGGCACCTGCTCCCTTGTGACATATCTGAAATTCGTTCTTTCAAGGTTTACAACTCTTTCGTCACAGCGAAGCTTCCAGGCAAGCTGACCGTATCCGACATCAATCGAATAAACCTTTTTTGCGCCGTTGGTGAGCATACAATCGGTAAAGCCGCCTGTTGATGCGCCGATATCCATACAGATGCAGTCCGACAGGTCAAGACCAAAGCTTTTCACTGCTTTATCAAGCTTTAATCCGCCTCTGCTTACGAATGGATTAACAGCTCCCCTGACCTCAATAACATCGGTTTCTTTTATATTAACGCCGCCTTTGAGAGCCTTTTGACCGTTGATATAAACGCTGCCTGCCATTATCATCGCCTTTGCCTTTTCTCTTGTTTCGGCAAAGCCTCTTTCAAAAACAGCAACATCAAGACGTAATTTTTCACTCATCGTGTAACCTCATTCAAAATCTTTTCACACATTTTTTCTGCACTGAGAGAATATTTTTCCATAAGTCTTGAAACGCTTGCATGGCTCACAAATTCACCGTCAACCGCCGTTATCGAATAACTGCCCGCAAAGCCTTTTTCAAGCAGACGGGCTGCAAGATTTTCTCCGGCACCGCCGCAGCGCATTCCTTCTTCAAAGAAGAAAACTTTTCTGCATTGCGCCGCTTCTTCTGCAACACCCGAAGGCATGGGTTTAACCTTATGGATTTTTATTATCTTTACATTTATGCCCTTTTCAAAGAGCATATGAATAGCTTCAACCGCATTAAAATAAAGCCTGCCGTAGGTAACAATCGCAATATCCGCATCAGCGTTGCCGATAACCTCAAAATCCTCACCGCTTGTATTATTAAAGGCTCCTGCTTCAGGCATACTGCCCCTCGGATAGCGAACAACTACAAGATTTTCGTCTTTATAGAAAGCGTTATACATCGCTCTTGCAAGCTCGTTATATGTTGCAGGTGAATATACAGTTGTGTTAGGCATACTCTGAAGCAGAGAAACATCAAAAAGACCCTGATGTGTTTCGCCGTCTTCACCGACAAAACCCGCTCTGTCAACAGCAATGACCGTTTTTTTACGCTGAAGCGCACCGTCGTGAATCAGCTGGTCGGCACATCTTTGAAGAAACGTTGAATAAACCGCAAAAACCGGAATCATTCCGCCTGCAGAAAGCCCGCTCGCAAAAGTTACGGCGTGTTCTTCGGCAATTCCGACATCAAAAAATCTTTCGGGATTGGTTTTTGAAAATTCTTCAAGACCTGTACCGAGAGCCATCGCAGCAGTTATTGCACAGATTCGCTTATCCTTGGCAGCAAACGCACAAAGTGTTTTGCCGAAATGAGAAGAATAGCTTTCGCCCGAAGAAAAAGGCTCGCCCGTAACAACATCGAACTTTGAAATACCGTGGAACTTTTCAGGAGCTGTTTCCGCAAAATCATAGCCTCTGCCCTTAAGAGTATTGATATGAATAAGTACGGGAGCAGAAACAAGCTTTGCGCTGTTCATTGCCTCACAAAGGCCTCCGATGTTATGACCGTCGATAGGGCCGATATATTTAAAACCCAGATCCTCAAAAAACGAACTGGAATATATTATATTTTTAAGCGTTGTTTTCAGCTTAAAAAGATGGTTTGACAGAGATTTACCTACAAGAGGAATTTTACGCAAGGTTTTCTCTGTTCCCGCTTTGAAACGGTAATATTCGGGCTTCGCACGCACCGCCGCAAGATATCTTGCCATTGCGCCCACATTTTCGGAAATGGACATCTCGTTATCGTTAAGAATAACAATAAGCCTTGTTTTGGTTGAACCCGCATGATTAAGAGCTTCATAGACCATTCCGTTGCCGAATGAGCCGTCACCGACAACGGCAACAGCATAGTTTTTTGAACCTTTGACAGCGTTTGCTGCCGCTATGCCCGCAGCCTGAGAAACAGAAACACCTGCGTGGCCCTCATAAAAGCTGTCATGCTCGCTTTCATCGGGACGTACAAAGCCTGATATTCCGTTTTCGGTTCTTAATGTTGAAAAAGAAGAATATCTGCCTGTAAGCAGCTTGTGAGCATACGCCTGATGACCTACATCCCAGACTATTTTATCCTCAGGAGAGTTAAAAGACCTGTGAAGCGCTACGGTAAGCTCAACCGTGCCGAGATTAGATGCAAGATGACCGCCTGTTGATGCAACAGTATCAACAAGCGTTTTGCGTATTTCTGCACACAGCTTTTCAAGCTCGCCGTCGTTTAAAGATTTAACATCCGAGGGATTTTTTATATTTTCAAGAATTGAAATTCCGTCAATCATAAATCAGTTTTTTCTTTCACAGAGCTTATCCGCAAGCTTTGAAAGAAATTCTCCTTCACTGCCGAAAATATCAAGAGCCGCCTTTGCCTGAGCGGTAAGCTCATTTGCATAGCGTGCTGACTCCTCAAGACCCATAAGCGACACATAGGTTGATTTGCCGTTTTCACTGTCGCTGCCGATGGGCTTGCCGAGAATTGCTTCATCGCCTGTAACATCCAATATATCATCAACTATCTGAAAAGCGAGACCGATATTTTCGCAATATTTTTCTGCGGCTTTGATTTTTTTCTCGTCGGCTCCTGCGGCAATACACCCCATAACTGCAGCCACCCTTATCATTTCGCCTGTTTTGAGCCTGTCCGTTGCTTTGATTGCATCAAGAGAAACAGTCTTTTCCTCATTTGCAAGGTCCATAACCTGACCGCCTATCATGCCCGATACACCCGCCGCTTTTGCAAGCTCAAGGGCGGCTTTTGCCTTTTTATCGGCACTTATATCAGCCGAAAGCACGGTTTCAAAAGCAAGAGTGAGAAGTCCGTCGCCTGCCAGCAGAGCATTTGCTTCGCCGTAAACCTTATGGCTTGAAGGCTTGCCTCTGCGCATATCATCGTTATCCATGCAGGGTAAATCGTCGTGAATAAGCGAATAGGTATGAATCATTTCAACACCGATTGCAAAAGGAATCGCCGCCTCATGATCACCGCCGCAGACACGGCAGAATTCGAGTGTCAGCATGGGTCTGATTCGCTTGCCGCCGTTGCTGAGTGAATACTCCATAGCATTCAGCATAACGTCAAGCCCAATCGAGTCCCTGCCTGCAAATGCAGAGTGCGAAACATAATAGGCTGCCGCTTCATTTATTTCACGAACATATCCGCTGAATTTTTCGTCAAAATCAATCATCGTTTTTTGCCTTTCCTGCCGAAAGCTCGGTAATCTTAAGCTGAGCCGCATCAAGCACTTTTGAGCATTTAGCGGCAAGAGCTGTGCCTTCCTCGTAAAGCTTCATCATCTCTTCAAGAGGAAGATTGCCGTTTTCGAGCTTATCGGTTATTTCTTCAAGCCTTGCAACAGATTTTTCATAGTTCATATTAGCCATTTCAATTTTCCTTTATCTGTGTTACTTCGCATTCTATTTTTCCGTCAGAAAGTCTCAAATCAATTATATCGCCCTTTTCAACAGAATTGACCTTTGAAATTATTTTTCCCTCTTTGCTTGCAACGCCATAGCCTCTTGCAAGAATTTTAAGAGGACTTAACGCATCGAGCTTGGCACAAAGTGACGAAAACTCCTTTGATTTCAACGTCATTTCGCGGCTCACTGCGGAATCCATCGCCATCACCGCTCTGTCACACCTGACGCGGAGATTATCGATATAATTCTGAGGGCTGAGCCTCTGAAGAGCAGACTTTCGCAGTTCAACAACAGCTCTCTCGCTGCCGATTTTATCATACATTGCAGAATTTATCCGCCTTGCAAAGGATGCAAGCATTTCATGCTGCTGAAAGCTGTCGGGCACCGCAAGCTCTGCCGCAGCAGAAGGTGTCGGCGCTCTTAAATCGGCAACAAAATCACAAATTGTAAAATCCGTTTCATGACCGACAGCCGAAATCACCGGAATTTCGCTTGCTGCAACGGCTCTTGCAACTATTTCTTCATTAAACGCCCAAAGCTCCTCAACAGAACCGCCGCCTCTGCCGACTATAAGCACATCAACTGCCCTTTTTTTATTAAAAAGCTCAATTGCTGCCTTAATTTGAGGAGCGGCGTATTCACCCTGAACCGCAACGGGGCAAAGAACAATTTCGGTCAAAGGGAAACGGCGTGAAATAACATTGATTATATCCCTTATCGCTGCACCGGTAGGAGATGTTACAACGCCTACCCTTTCGGGATACGCAGGGATCGGCTTTTTACGCTCTGCATCAAAAAGACCTTCTTTTGCAAGCTTTGCTTTAAGCTGCTCAAAAGCAAGGCTCAGCGCACCTGTTCCGTCGGGCTGCATATCATCGATATAAAGCTGGTACTGACCGTCTCTTTCAAAAACCGCAACCCTGCCTCTGATGATAACACTCATTGCGTTTTCGGGCATGAATTTAAGGCGCATATTGGCGGATTTGAACATAACCGCCTTGATCGACGAAAATTCGTCTTTTATAGTCATATAAAAATGACCCGTTTTGTAATGATTTGTGAAATTCGAAATTTCACCCTGAACAAAAACCGTTTGCAGGTTCATATCCTGCTCGATTATTGATTTAACATATCTGTTGAGCTGGCTGACACTCAGAACTACACCGTTACCCATGAGCATCCCCCTTAATCGCCGCAAGAATTGCAACGCCCGCCGCATTGTCACATGAAAAATCGGGCTGAGCAAAGCTTGCGCCGAATCTGCTCTGAATTTTATTCCTGATAATTGAATTGGACATGACCCCGCCTGCATATACCAAAGGCAGATTGCCGTATTCCGCAAGGGCATATTCCGTCATTTTCTCAATTGTTTTGCAGATAAAATCGAGGCAATAGCGGGCAACATTCTCTTTGCCTTCACCGCTTTCAAGCATTTTTCTGCATTGATTCTCAACACCCGAAAGGCTGCAGTTACCGCCTTTTACGCAAACTTTGGGATTATATTTTTCTGCGCTGTTAAGCGCAAGAGCTTCAAGTTCTTTGCCGCAAGGAAAAGATAACCCCATCATAACCCCTGCCCTGTCAACAGCCTGTCCGCAGTTCAGATCAAGGGTTTCCCCTATTATTTTAACATCAAAAGCCCTCTCACTATCCGGTGAAACAAGAAGCATTTCGCTTGTTCCTCCCGAAACATGAAAGGCAATGAATTTTTCGTTTATCAAGTTTATTTTGCCGCTTGAATAAAGTGCGGCGGCAATATGTCCTGCCTGATGCGAAAAGCCATAAACAGGCTTTTGAGCGGCAGCGCCTATGCAGTTTGCGGCATTGACACCGACAAGAAAACACGGCATATATGAGCCCTCGGCATCTCTCGGCTTTTCGGAAACACCTATTGCATCAAAATCGCCGCCGTATTCTTCAAAAAGTTCCTGCATAAGCGGATAAAGCCTTGCAGTATGATGAAACACCGCATCGCTCTGACGCAATCCTTTTTCGCCCTGCTTAACAGGCAGAAGCAGTTTTTTTTGAATAACCTCTCCTGTTTCGCTGTCATAAACAGCGGTTGAGGTGGTATAGTTGCTCGTATCTATTCCGAGAGTACGCATTATTTCTCTTCCTTTGAAACCGTGGCAAGAATTCCGTTAACAAAAGCATACTCATCCTTTGCGGCATACTTCTTGCAAAGCTCAACAGCTTCATTAATCGAAACATTCACGGGAATATCGTCAAAATAAATAATTTCACAAATTGCAAGCCTGAGCACTGCAAGCGAAACCTTTGAAATTCGGCTTATCTTCCATCCGTGAGAATACTTTTCAATAACAGAATCTATATTTTCAACATTTTCCCAGGTGTTGAACACAAGATTTTTCACAAATTCGCTGCCTGCAACAGCTTCATTTTCAACTGCGAAATCATAAAGCTCGCCTATCTCAATTTCCTGATTGAATGATTTTTCAAAAAGCAGAATAAAAGCCTGCTCTCTCTCTTCACGTCTTGTCAAAATAATCCCTCCGTAAATGGCCAAAGACCGTTTATAGAGAGATTATAGCACCTTTTGTTTAAATATACAATATATTTTAAAAATATTTATTAATATTCCATCTCTGTAATGGAAATTTTATCAACGGAATAGCCTGTTTGCTCCACTGCAATCTCTTTAATTTTGATAACGGCAACATCATCTATAGAACCGTTTTCAACTATTATTTCCGCATTGCCGCCGTTAAGGATAACAAGATTTTCGCATCCGACCTTGGCTGTGATGAGATTTTCAATATCACTTTCAAGAGAAATTGCCGTTGCAAGTGCCTTAAGAGCATCTGAAGCTTTCGAAACAGCATCAGAAGAGGATGTGCCGTCTTTTATCACATCGTTCAAAGCTTCTGCGGCTTCATCATGTGCAGTCTGGCGGCGAAGCTTTGCGCTTGCAAAATACTCGCTTGCCTGAGCCTGCGCTGCGGCATCCTCAAGAGCGGCATCGGTTGAAATAACATAGCGTGCATCGCCGAGATTTGCCCCCTCCTGCACCTGTGGCTGAGCTGTTGTTTCCGAAGCATTTTTTCCTGCCGCTTCAATATCGGGGCGTGTGTAATACCAATTCACGAAAACTGCCGCTGCAAGGGCAATAATAAGAGTTGCAAGCAAAAGCTGTCTTTTTTTAATAATCATTGTTTTCTCCTCCGAAAAATAAAATGTAATTTTATGCAAAATGAATGTATTAATTCATTTTTGCCACACTTACTCTTGCACTGCTTATGTCAAGCAATGCCGTTACTGCTTCAACTATCTGCAGGCGCACGGTTTCATCACCCGCACCTCTGCACACAACCGCAACACCCCTCACTTTCGGTTCGGTTATGCGGATAACAATCCCCTCCTGCCCCGACGAGCCGTCAACAATAACATAATCATCCTTTCTCTCAAAGCTGTTTTTGCCGCCTGAATCACTGCTTTCATCATAATCGAAGTTGTTGAGATAAACCTCTTCTCTGCCGCTCTCAAGCGTTATCATAACCTTTGTTTCTCCTGCACCGTCGATGGCTGAAATTATTGATATCAAGCGTTCTTCGAGCTCCGCTTCATACTCTCCGGAATCAACGGTGAATGCCGTTGTTGACACAGCAGTATCGGCAGCTTCGGCATCCGAGGCGAGCTCGCTTAGCATAAGAGAGATTATACCCGAAACGAGCAGTGCCGCAATAAGCAGCATTTTAGGGTTAAGCCTTGTTTTCTCCGATATTTTATTGATTAAATTTCTGAATGTTTCGGCTGTTTTTTCCACATTAAAATACCGTTCCTTATTCTGTTGCTACTTTCACCGGCACACCGATTTTTTGGCTGAGAATTTCTGAAAATTCGTTTGATTTTTCAGAATGTTCTGCACCGATTTCAACCATCATATCATGTATAATCATGCAGTTTTCTGCATCAATATCCGCATTTATGAATATTTCATTCACCGTTAGACCGTGCTCCTCGGCTGCAGAAAGAATTTGTTTATTAATCTCTTCACGGCACACCGAAAGCATATATTCGTGAATTTTTTCTGTGCTGTCACGCTCATCATATTTATAATCCGTCATTGTATTAAAAGCAAAATCGGTTTTTTTAAAATCGGCAAGCGGCGAACAGATTACCGCAACAACAAATATACCCACAACAGCTCTGACTGTTTTATCCATTGAACCCCTCGGTGACACAGCCATAACAAAAGTTCCTGCAGCCGCTCCGATAATCAGGCATATTGCCCATTGTCTTAACGCATCCATTTTAACCTCCCGATTTAATCGTCACAACGAGCCCCGCAGATATGATAAATACAGCCATGCAAAGTAAAAGAAGTGCATTCACGGTTGTAAAAATAAAAGCCGTATTTTTAATAATTTCAGAGCACACCCTGCAATCCAGCAGATCGCTTACCGCACAGGCAACACGCAGAGCAAGCACCCACAAAGCAAGATTTATCGCAACGGGTATTCCCGTAACAAATAATGCTGTTATGGCATAAATACCGATTGTGCTTTTTAGCAGAGAAATACTCGCCGTTACCGAAGAATAGGCTTCACCAAGAGCACCGCCCACAACAGGAACAAAAGACGAAGCCATTTTTACACCTTTTGCAACAAGTCCGTCTGCAGCAGAAGAAAGCACACTTTTCAGCGAAAGAAAGCCCGTAAACAAACCTGCTGCACAGGCGAGGACTGTTATCATTGTTTTTCTTATAATTTCACTTATCGCAGAAAGACGGAGCGTAGGAAGCATAGCTCCCGTTATACCAAGTGCTCCCGAAATTCCGATAAGAGGAATTGCAAAATTATCAGCAAGAGCCTCAATAAACTCTGCGGCAGCAAACGCCGCGCCTTTAAAGCCGAGCGCAAGAGAAGGATTACCGCTTGTCGTTACAACGCCGGCAAGCACGGGGATCAAGGCTTTTTCAAAATCTGCACATACACCGATTACGGAAACCGCAGATTTTATGCTGTTCACCGCAGATGCAAAAATTCCGATTACCGTAACACATCCGCATACAAGGTTAAGAACCGATTTGCTCTTTTCGTCATCAGGAAAAAAGCCCGAGCAAACACTCACAGCAAGCACGATTCCCGTCGTTTTGAGCAGGGCTTTCAGCGGCTCGGTGACGTTGCCTTTTATCATATCCCACAGCAGCTTAAAAACCGTTTGGGGAGAAATATCAAGAATTTTTTCAAACTCAATTTCTCCGCATCCGAGCCTGTTAAGATAATCATTGGTTTCGTCGGAGAGATATTCAGAAAGCTCATCCGCTCCGCTCGCCTCAAGGCCTTCTTTGTAATATTCATCGATATTTGTTCCGTAAGCCGTTACCGAAAACACGGCAAACATAAAAATAAATGTGATTAAGCATAATATTTTTTTATGATTCATCCGTTTATCAATCCTATCGCAAGCTGTGCAACGGTTTTCAGCATCGGCATAGCAAGAGCAATTGCGCCTATTCTGCCTGCAAGTTCAACAGCCGCTGCTATTGATGAGCAGGAGTTATCATAGCAGATATCCGCCGCAAACTGAGTTACAACGCATATTCCGAGAGCTTTCATAAGTATTGAAATATTCTCTTTTTCAAGGCCCGCAAGGCTCATCATTTCGTCAACGCTGCCCGAAACATCAAGCAAGCTGTCTGCAAGTGTTATCAGCACAACGGAAACTCCGCCGAGAACAACAAGCGGCGCAAACTCAGGCTTCATCTGCCGAATCAAAGCATAGAGCAAAACCGTCACTATTCCGAGAAAAGCAATTTTCACGATATCCATGTCAGAAATTCATTATGTTTTTCACTGTATCCAGCAAGCTTGAAAACTGCGGTATAAGCATCATAAGCACAACAACAATACCTGCAAGAATGGTTATAAGAGCATAATCATCCCGCCCCGAACGAACAAGAATAGAGTTTAAAATTGCAACTATGATTCCTACTGCCGCAATTTTAATAACAACCGTGATATCCATAAAACACACCTCAAACTATGATAATTGCCGCCGAAATTCCGAGCATAACCCCGAGGGTCGGATAAAGCTTTGAATATTTTTTTCGGTTTTCTTCACGCAGGACAAGCTCTTTTTCAAAAATCTGCTTATAATATTCACAGCAGCTCAGCTGACCCTCGATATCCGTTGACCCGATATCTGCACCAAGCTGAACAAGATAATTACAATAATCACCAAGCAAACCGCAAAACTCCGGCTCACTCTTTACAGCAGTTTTCCACGCAAAAGGAAACGGCTCCCCGCAACTCACTTTATATCTGCAATTTTCGAGAAACCCGAGATTTTTCAGTTTATCTGTATTGCAAAGAATTCTGAGCAAATCTGATACTGGCAGGCAAGCATAGCGCAGTTGAGTTTCAATAACCGAAATCATAAGCAGAATATCGCTTATTATCTGCGATTTTTTCACATACTGTGCAGCAAGGTATCTGCCGCCGAAAACGAAGCCCGAACCGAGAAGAACCATTGCCGTAATTTTAAGCAAGAATATCACCTGCCGTAAAAGTTTTTTCGATTTTGCCGACAGCCTTGCCTGAAAGCAAAATAACCTTTGAAAATGCACCTGTATTCAAAAGCTTTTGAAGAACAGACTTTGTTTTAAGCTCACGTTCATTTCTCGCATGAACACTCAACGCAAAACACACACCGCTGTTAACTCCCGCTTCAACGGCTTCAACCTCATCAAAGGTTGCCACTTCATCGCACACAATTATATCGGGCGAAAAAGACCGCAAACCAATCATTATCCCCTCAGCTTTGGGATAAGCTGTTATGATGTCGCTGTTGATACCGAGGTCGTTTTGCTCAACCCCCGAAACACAAGCAGCAATTTCTCCCCTTTCGTCACAAACAAAGGTTTTATATGCCGTTCCCCTGTCAAGCCCGGAAAGCTGACGGACAAGGTCACGCAAAATTGTTGTTTTGCCGCTTGAAGGCGGCCCTGCAATGATAACGGAATTAAGATCATGCGAAAATTCATTTTTAATTATTTCGTCTGCCGCACCTTTAATTTCACGGGCTATTCTGAGATTGATGGCGCACACGTCAC
>JBGVNA010000133.1:0-5864 GCA_045125175.1 Acutalibacteraceae bacterium | reverse complement strand
ACCTTACATTGCTCAAAATTAAACTTTCCTAATTGTTTGAAATTCGGCGTCATTGACGTCTGTTTCGTTATGCCTTTTTTACCGTCACACAATTAACTGCATATTTTGAATTTTAGACTTGACTTTTAATAGTTAGTCTTCCTTTTTACTTCACGCCGAAAAGAAGGTCGCCGTAAGTCGGGAACGGCCAATACTTTTTAGCTGTTATTTTTTCTGCTTCATCACAAGCTACTCTGAGCTCACACATTCTGACGAGAACCGAATCACGGATTGTGTTTGCTTCTTCACCTATGTTTTCGGCTTTATGAAGAGCAACCAGAGCATCCTCAAGCTCATCCGCCTTTTCTGCTATTCTGTCGGTCAGTGCCGAAAGCTTTTTAACAAGACCGTATTCATAGCTGCAGGCAACGCTTTCATCAAGAGCCTTCTTTGCCGCAGCAGATTTTGCAAGCTCTGCAGCATAAGCTTCAACTGCAGGAGCAATTTCTGTTTTTGCCATATCCGCCATGGTATTTGCTTCGATAACAACCGTCTTACAGTAGTTTTCAAGAGTAATCTCATAGCGGGAGTTAAGTTCCGCTTCGGAGAAAACACCGTGAGAGGTAAGCATCTGAACATTCTTTTTATCAAGAAGATGAGGCACGCAGTCGGGAGTTGTACGGTAGTTCAGAAGACCTCTGTTTTCGGTAGCTTCTTTAATCCACGCATCATCATAGCCGTTACCGTTGAAAATAATATTTTTATGGTCTTTGATTGTTTTGCGAATCATTTCGTGAAGAGCAGATTCAAAATCGTCCGCTTTTTCGAGCCTGTCGGCATAAATCTTAAGGCTCTCCGCAACTGCGGTGTTAAGCATAATATTTGCACATGCAATGCTGTTTGATGAACCGAGCATACGGAATTCAAACTTATTGCCCGTGAACGCAAACGGAGAGGTACGGTTTCTGTCGGTAGTATCTCTGTTGAACTTCGGGAGAACGTCAACGCCCAGCTTCATCTGCGTTTTTTCTGCGGCATTGTAAGGAGTGTCGGCCTCAATGGCGTCAAGAATAGCAGATAATTCATCGCCAAGGAATATAGATACAACTGCGGGTGGCGCCTCATTTGCACCTAATCTGTGATCGTTGCCCGCCGTTGCAACAGAGATACGAAGTAAATCCTGATAATCGTCAACCGCTTTGATTACCGCACAGAGGAAAAGAAGAAACTGTGCATTTTCATAAGGTGTTTCACCCGGAGAAAGAAGGTTAACACCTGCATCGGTTGCGAGTGACCAGTTGTTGTGCTTGCCGCTGCCGTTTACGCCTGCAAAAGGCTTTTCATGAAGCAGACAGACAAGTCCGTGCTTTGCCGCAACCTTCTGCATAATTTCCATAGTCAGCTGATTATGGTCGGTTGCGATATTTGTGGTTGTATAAATAGGTGCCAGCTCATGCTGAGCAGGAGCAACCTCGTTATGTTCTGTTTTTGCAAGAATGCCGAGTTTCCAAAGTTCATCATTAAGCTCTTCCATATATGCTGCAACTCTGGGCTTAATTACTCCGAAATAATGGTCATCCATTTCCTGACCCTTGGGAGGCTTTGCTCCGAAAAGAGTTCTTCCTGTAAAACGAAGATCCCTTCTCTTTTCATACATTTCCTTATCAACAAGGAAATATTCCTGCTCGGGTCCTACCGAAGTGCGTACACATTTTACAGTGTCATTGCCGAAAAGGCGGAGAATGCGGAGTGCCTGCTTATTGAGTGCTTCCATTGAGCGCAGAAGCGGAGTCTTTTTATCAAGTGCCTCACCGCCATAAGAGCAGAATGCAGTGGGAATACAAAGTGTTTTTCCTTTGATAAATGCATATGATGTGGGATCCCATGCGGTATATCCTCTGGCTTCAAAGGTTGCTCGCAGACCTCCCGACGGAAATGACGATGCATCAGGTTCGCCTTTTATGAGCTCCTTGCCCGAAAACTCCATTATTACTCCGCCGTCGGGTGACGGTGAAATAAAGCTGTCATGCTTTTCGGCAGTAATGCCCGTAAGAGGTTGAAACCAATGTGTGTAGTGGGTTGCACCGTTTGCAACCGCCCAATCTTTCATTGCGGCGGCAACTGCATTTGCAACACCGATATCAAGCTTTGCACCCTCATCAATAGTCTTTTTCAATGAATTATAGACCTTTGATGAAAGTGTTGCTTTCATAACTCTGTCGTCAAAAACAAGACAACCAAAATAATCCGATACTGTTTTCATAATAAAACCTCCTAAAAAAGAAGCAAAGGCGCCTTCGATGGTAAACATCAAAGACGCCCTTGCCTTTTTATTAATATCCTTCTATAAATTAAACGATGCCCTGAGAATTCATTGCATCAACAACCTTTTCAAAGCCTGCAATATTTGCACCGACAACATAGTTACCGTCAAACCCATATTTTTTTGCAGCAGCATCAAGGTTGTGGAAAATATCCTTCATAATGTGCTGAAGTTTATCGTCAACCTCTTCAAACGACCAGCTGAGTCTTTCGCTGTTCTGTGACATTTCAAGAGCTGATGTTGCAACACCGCCTGCATTTGCAGCTTTGCCCGGAACAAAATAAACTCCGTTTTTCTGAAGATACTCGGTTGCTTCAAGCGTTGTGGGCATATTTGCTCCCTCGCAAACTGCAATAACACCGTTTGCAACAAGTGCTTTTGCATCCTCAAGATCAAGCTCATTCTGAGTTGCACAGGGGAGAGCGATATCCGCTTTGATGCTCCATACTCCCTTGCCTTTATGATATTCAGAATTCGGTCTATATTTCTTATATTCGGTAAGCCTTGCACGGTTGACTTCTTTGATTTCTTTAAGTGCTGCAAGGTCAATACCTTCAGGGTCATAAACCCAGCCTGTGGAATCGGAAGCAGTAACAACCTTTGCACCGAGCTGATGCGCTTTTTCAATCGCATAGATTGCGACATTACCCGAACCCGAAACAACAATAGTTTTACCCTTTATATCTTCGCCGTTGCATTTAAGCATTTCTTCGGTTATATAGAGAAGTCCGTAGCCCGTAGCTTCGGTTCTTGCAAGCGAGCCGCCATAGGTTAAGCCTTTACCGGTGAGAACACCTTCAAAAAGACTGCGTACTCTTTTATACTGACCGAACATATAACCGATTTCTCTCGCTCCCGTTCCGATGTCGCCTGCGGGAATATCGGTATATGCACCTATGTGTTTGCAAAGCTCTGTCATAAAGCTCTGGCAGAAAGCCATAATCTCTCTGTCTGATTTGCCTTTGGGGTCAAAATCCGAGCCGCCTTTACCGCCGCCGATCGGAAGTCCGGTAAGAGAGTTTTTAAAAATCTGCTCAAAGCCAAGAAATTTTATAATACCTAAATTAACCGACGGATGAAGTCTTAGACCTCCCTTATACGGTCCGATTGCACTGTTGAACTGAACTCTGTAACCGGTATTTACATGAGCATTTCCGTTATCATCTATCCAGGGAACTCTGAATTTAATCTGACGTTCAGGGTTAACCAGTCTTTCAAGAAGGGCATCTCTTCTGAACTGTGCTTCATTTGCATCAACAACAACACGGAGAGATTCAAGCACCTCTCTGACAGCCTGATGAAATTCGGGTTCTGCAGGATTTTGTTTTATAACTTGTTCAATTACTTCATCAACATATGACATTGATATTTCCTCCTTTAAACAGAAAAAAGGCGTCTCTAAGGGGATTAACCCTTAAAGACGCCTTTGCCTTTACGAACTGCATTATACACCCTCAAAATTTGTTTGTCAAGCATATTTTGCAGCTTTTTTCGAGAAAATTTCATTTTTGTCGTGAAATTTCATTTTATGCTTGACAATTTGAAGGATTTGGTATATACTTCTTGCAAATGAGCAAAGGCGTTCATTTCAATTCGGACAGATGTCCGGGCTGAAATGAACGCTTTTTTTATTATCCCGAAAGGAAGAATCAATATGATTAAGGAAGGTCAAGTGAGAATACCTTCAGGCTGTGCCATTGCCGCAGTTATATCTAAAGAAGGAAAAAAGATGAGCGGTGAAATGATAACCGAAGCCATGAAACCGATGCATGACCGATCCAACGGCTTGGGAGGCGGTTTTGCGGCTTACGGAATCTATCCCGAATATAAGGATTTTTATGCTTTACATATGTTTTTTGACAACCGTGAAGCAAGGAAAGACTGCGAACGGTTTTTAAAGGAACGGTTTGAAATTGTAAAATCCGAAATTCTTCCTACAAGAAAAATTCCTGCAATTACGGATGAACCCGTTATCTGGAGATATTTTCTTGCCCCTCTTAAATCCATGCTTGCCTCCCTGCAGCTTGATGAAAAAGAATATGTTGCAAGAACGGTAATAAAAATCAACTCCGAAATGAAGGGTGCCTATGTTTTTTCAAGCGGTAAAAATATGGGAACTTTCAAGGCTGTAGGTTTTCCCGAAGATATAAGCATATTTTATAAGCTCGAGGAATATGAAGGCTATTCCTGGACGGCTCACGGCAGATATCCGACCAACACTCCAGGCTGGTGGGGCGGCGCTCACCCATTCACCCTGCTTGATTATTCGGTCGTGCACAACGGAGAAATTTCCTCTTACGATGCCAACCGCCGCTACATTGAGATGTTCGGTTACAAATGCACTCTGCAAACCGACACCGAAGTTATTACATATATAATGGACTACCTCGTTCGAGTTCTATGTCTTACTCCGGAAGAGGCCGCAAGCGTTATTGCGGCCCCGTTCTGGAGCACGATAGAGAACAAAACGGACATTGAAGATAAAAACAAACATATATATCTGCGTACTGTTTTTCCGAGTCTGCTGATAACGGGACCCTTTTCCATTGTTCTCGGTTTTGAAGGAGGACTTATGGCTCTCAATGACCGTCTGAAGCTTCGCTCAATGGTTATAGGCGAAAAAGACGATAAGATATTTATTGCAAGTGAAGAAGCCGCCATCAGAGCGATGGAGCCGGATGCGGAAAATATATATGCTCCCGCAGGCGGTGAGCCTGTTATCATCAAAGTAAAGGAGGGTGCATTCTGATGAACATTGAATTTGTATATCCCGAATTTGAAGTTATCCGAAACGATAAACGCTGCATTGCCTGCAGAGTTTGCGAAAGACAATGTGCAAACGAAGTGCACTCTTTTGATTCAGAAAACAATATACTTATAAGCGACGAGTCGAAGTGCGTAAACTGCCAAAGATGTGTTTCACTCTGCCCCACAAGAGCACTGAAAATCGTAAAAAGCGATTGTGTTCTCCGAGAAAACGCCAACTGGCAAAACGATACGATTAAAGAAATCTATAAGCAGGCAAACAGCGGCGGTGTCCTGCTCTCCTCAATGGGCAATCCGAAGCCGCTGCCTGTATATTGGGACAAAATTCTTATCAACGCTTCACAGGTTACAAATCCTCCCATTGACCCTCTTCGTGAACCGATGGAAACCCGTGTTTTTCTCGGCAAAAAACCCGAAACCATACAGCGTGATGAAAATGGAAAGCTGAAATGTGAGCTGCCCCCACAGATTGAGCTTTCAATGCCCGTTATGTTTTCGGCGATGAGCTACGGCTCAATCAGCTACAATGCTCACGAATCCCTTGCGAGAGCCGCAAAAGAGCTCGGAATACTCTATAATACGGGCGAAGGCGGACTGCACGAGGATTTCTATGTTTACGGTGAAAACACCATCGTTCAGGTGGCGAGCGGACGTTTCGGCGTTCACGAGGACTACTGAAAAGCCGGTGCTGCCATTGAAATCAAAATGGGACAAGGAGCAAAGCCGGGTATTGGAGGACATCTGCCGGGCGCAAAGATCGTTGGCGATGTATCTCGTACCAGAATGATTCCTGAAG
>JBGVNA010000132.1:0-4791 GCA_045125175.1 Acutalibacteraceae bacterium | reverse complement strand
TAACGGAAGCGTAAGTTCTTCTCAAATAGTTTCTGGCAATAATAATTCCTTTACATATGATGCCTCGTTAGTGAAGGATGCAGTTAAGGGAATTCGAGACTCTTTAAATAATGAAAGCATTTCAGAAGAAGATAAAGATACTGCGTTAGAAATTTTAGAAGACATTTCATCAAAACTCGATCAAAACAAAAAACCGGGCATTATAAAATCAGCATTGTTAGGTCTTAAGGATTTTATCATCGCCACTGGTGCAGATATAACAGCAGCACTTATTATGGCGAAGATTCAAGGACTTTTTTAAACGCAGATTGATGTTATTCGTAAAAAGATTAGAGCCGACGGACCCCGTCGGCTCTTTTTCGTGCAATATAATTTGTGCGCAATCACCGGCCATATTTCCCGATTCGCGTTAAACTTCATGCGCTATAGAACGTGACATGAGGGGTTGAGCCATGGTATAATTAATTCTGCAGAAGAAATAACTTCTGTAATAATTATTTGGAGTGACTCAATGCTTAAACTGATAAGAGAAAACTATCTTGACAGAGCAGAAGCCTTTGCTTCTTCAACAGGTCTGCCGCCTGAAATCATCAGAAATTTTTTGTCTGATGATGGCAAGAAATCACCGTACGAAATTGCCCGCAGGATTTCATCGCATTTTGGTGAATCGCCCGAATGTATGTGCCGTGAAGCTGATGTTGATGATTTCCTTCCGCTTCGTAATAAAAGAATAGCAGAGGTTTTTGACAATCTTGATGAAACCCCGTTCATCGTTTGTGACACAAGCCTTGAACCTCTCGGCATCGAAAAGAATGATATGCTGCTTCTTGAAGAATGCGATGTCGCCGATATAGACGAGTTGATTGCCGTCAAAATTTTCGGCTGCATTGTTTTCGGATATTATCTGGAGGATGCCTGTGACCGTCATGTGATTATAACCTTCCCAAATAAAGACTATGCTGAAATAAACACACCCGCATTTATGAGAAAATCAATTGTTAATTCTCTTTACAGGGTCAAGAGCTATATTCACTATGAGAACGATGATGATACCGAAGGCGAAGAAATCTTTTTGAACAGGCATGGAGAACAAGATGTCATTTATTGAAGAATTTTATTATGGCAACATAGATTCTCAATCATATAATTCTAAATACGGAACAGAGTTGAAGAAAAAGCTTAACGATTTGACCGAACTCGAAAAACAAATTGCAGAGCTGCTGTCGGGAAAGGAAAAAGAATTGTTTCTGAATTACACAGACAGATATATTGAGTTTACATCTTCATCTCTTGTTGACGCCTTCACAAGCGGTTTTCGTCTCGGCGCAGAATTTACTCTTGATACCTTCGTGAACAAATAAACATAACAATCCAAACGGAATCCTTTCATTTTCCGGTCATGACTTAAGCTCCGCAGATTATTTCTGCGGGGCTTAGTATTTATATGAGGAGAATAAAAATGGCGAAAAAAGATTATTGGCAGGAACTGTGCCGAATGAAGCATAAAACTTCTGATGATGTTTTGTTGGCAGAAGTAATACTTGAAATGAAAAAGAAGAAGGAAACTGAAGCAAAAAGAGCGAAAATCAAGGCAACAAAAGAACACTATCTTAACGGTGAAAAGAAAGAGAAGCTGCCTAAAGCAAAAGGAATAATGGTTTCGTGATATATAAAGTGAAAAAAGAGCTCATCCGATGGTCGGATGGGCTCTTTAGTTATCATATCAAGGCTGTTTTTGTTTCAATTGGTGTAAATTTGGTGTAAATTCGTGATTTTTAAATTTCAAATCGTTGTATATCAACGGTTTCGGGGTTTTAGGCAAATATTGCCGTGGCAGACAAACATTATTCTTTTCATTGTAAATCACCTTATATGTAAAAGCAAATCGGGCAGCCTCACAGGGCTGCCCATAAATATTATTTCTTAAGTCTGATAACATTCCAGCTGAAGGGCTTAAGCTCTACCTCGAGCTTTGATCCGTCGATAGCGGGAACGGGATTGTTATGAGGCTTAACGTTAACGGCATCAAAACTGTTTTCAGCCTTCCTGTGATAGCCATCCATCGAAATGAATTCGCATGGCTTGTAGCCGTCAAAATCCATAAGATTAACGTCAAGAACAACGCTTTCATCCTGACTCTTATTAACGCAGAAAATTGCCATTTCTTCGTTTTCTTCGTCATATGTTGCAATTGTTTCTATATAAGGAACATCGGTGAATGCCTTACAGTCATACTTGGGGCAGTCAACGAGAGGAAGAAGCGCACTGCCTCTGCCGTAGTTTGACATATGCATAAAGGGAAAATATGTTGTCTGTTCAAACACACCGCCGCCCGTTTTTGTAAAGATAGGGGCAATAACATTAACAAGCTGTGCAAGGCAGGCGATTTTAACTCTGTCACAATGACGAAGGAATGTGATAAGCAATGAGCCCACAAGAAGTGCGTCCTCGAAGTTATAAATATCTTCAAGAAGAGCGGGAGCCATGCTCCATTTTTCATAGGGAGCATTATTGGAGTGATACCATACATTCCATTCATCAAAAGAAAGATTAATTTTTTTCTTTGAACGCTTTCTTGCCTTAACATAGTCGCAGGTGCAGATTATCGAATAAATGAAATCATCAACCTCAAGGCTTCTTGCAAGGAAGCTCATAACATCATCGTCATGGTTGCCGTAATACTGATGAAGCGAAACATAGTCGACGCTGTCATATGCAATTTCAAGGCTCTCCGCTTCCCATTTGCCGAAGGTGCTCATATTTCTGCTTGACGAGCCGCAAAGCACGGTTTCAATTCCGGGGCTTGTCCACTTCATAACCTTGGATGCTTCAAGAGCTGCTCTGCCGTATTCAACAGCGGTTTTTGCGCCCATCTGCCAGCCACCGTCCATCTCGTTACCGAGACACCAGAGCTTGATATTAAGAGGCTCTTCAACGCCGTGTGAACGTCTGAGGTCTGACCAATATGAGCCTGAGGGATGGTTGCAGTATTCAACAAGATTTCTTGCTTCATCCGCACCTCTTGTGCCGAGGTTAACCGCCATCATACATTCCGTGTTGGCTTTCTTACACCATTTCATGAATTCGTTGGTGCCGAAAGTATTCGGCTCAGTTGTGCCCCATGCAAGGTCAAGACGTCTGGGTCTGTTTTCAACAGGACCTACACCGTCCTCCCAATTATAACCCGAAACAAAGTTACCGCCCGGATAACGCACAACGGGCACATTGAGCTTTTTAACCATATCAATAACATCCTGACGGAAGCCGTTTTCATCTGCTGTGGGGTGACCCGGCTCATAAATACCGCCGTAAACCGCTCTGCCGAGATGCTCGATAAAAGAGCCGTAGATACGCTTATCGATATCACCTATTCTGAATTCTTTTGCAAGAGTAATTTTAGCTTTCATCTCTTCACCTGCTTAAAGTGTTTGTTTTTTATATAGTATCATATTCTGTAATATAAAGTCAATGGTTAATAATATTGACATTTTCGGAAATTTCTATTAGAATTAAAAGGTTGAGTGAAACAAATCCAACAGTATATAAATCTGATTTTAAACATGTATAAGGAGCTTCAACAATGAAATTGGCAGTTAAAAGATTTACTGCTCTTGTTCTGACGCTTGCATCGGCATTTTTACTCTGTTCCCCTGCTTATGCACAGAGCAAAAGCGTAAACACAGTAACAGGCTTCACCGAAGAGGATTTTCTCACCACCGACGGACAGAACATCGTTAATCAGAACGGTGAAAAAATTCAGCTTAAGGGCGTTAACCTCGGCGCATGGATGATTTGGGAGGGCTGGCTCTGCCCCTATGATGATGACCTTGACCATTACACCGTGCTCGATGTGCTTACAGACCGCTTCGGCGAAGATGCGGCTTATGAGCTTTTTAACACCTATATGGATAACTGGATTACCGAATACGACCTTGATGAAATCAAATCAATGGGCTTTAACTGCGTTCGTGTTCCATTCTGGTTCAGAAACTTCTATTATGACGATAACGGCAGAAAAATTCTTGACGAAAACGGCAACTGGGATTTCTCTCGCCTTGAATGGGTTGTTAAAGAGTGTTCAGAGCGTGAAATCTATGTTGTGCTTGATATGCACGGCGCAGTGGGCTATCAGAGCGATGCACCCCACAACGGTAAAAAAGGCTCCGTCGGACTTTATGCTGACACTGAGCAAGGCGAAAAATACCGTGAACTCACCGACGAGCTTTGGTCAGCTATTGCAACCGTTTTCAAGGATGAACCCGCAGTGGCAATGTATGACCTTCTCAATGAACCTATGTGCGATGTTGACGCAGACGAGCTTGAAAGAAGAAAAAACAACGAGATGATTTACAGCCGCCTTTATGATACGGTACGTTCTGTTGATGATAAGCATATCATTACAATGGAAGCTATCTGGACTGCAATTGCACTGCCTCCGGCATGGACAAAGGGCTGGGATAATGTTGTATATCAGGTTCACTTTTATAACAATTCCAACTTTATTTTCAATCTTTTCGCATGGTTCACAAAATTTATTTATGCCGATGTTCCCATGATGATGGGTGAATTTTATCCCCATCAACAAACAACCTGGAAAAACTGCTTCAACACTCTTAACAAGGCGAATTACAGCTGGTTCCTCTGGACCTATAAGGCGACGGGTCACGGAATGTGGAGCTCCGACTGGTGCTTAAGAGGCAGCAAGAACGGCTTTGAGCGAGTTAATGTCTATAACGATTCCTATGAAGAAATTGCACGCAAGTGGGGCGAATGCATCCGCACGGAAAACGG
>JBGVNA010000131.1:0-2466 GCA_045125175.1 Acutalibacteraceae bacterium | reverse complement strand
AATACTGCAAAGGTCTGTGGTTGGAGCCTTCCAGTAACCGTCTTGCGGTAGGGGTGATTCACCAATCCACAGCACCATTTACAGTGTAGCATATTGTCCTTGGAGAGGGACACTAAAAACTACTATTTTATTATACGAGGGGTGAAAAAGATGAACACCATCAGAGAAAATGCCTGTGCAAGAGAAAGAGAAATTTTATCTCCCCGCGCCGCATTTGCCAATGAAAGCAAAGGCAGACTGCGCCCCGAGGAGGAATGCCCCGTAAGAACGGCATTTCAGCGTGACAGGGACAGAATAATTCACTGCAGCTCATTCCGCAGACTGAAGCACAAAACTCAGGTTTTTCTTTCACCCGAGGGTGACCATTACCGCACCCGTCTCACCCACACCCTTGAGGTTTCGCAGATTGCAAGAACCATTTCGGGCGCTCTCATGCTCAACGGCGACCTTACGGAAGCGATTGCTTTGGGTCACGATTTGGGTCATACGCCATTCGGCCATGCGGGCGAAAGAGCTCTCAACGAGGTTTGCCCCAGCGGTTTCAAGCATTATTCGCAAAGCCTGAGAGTTGTTGATTGCCTTGAAAAAGACGGCAAAGGTCTTAATCTTACCTTTGAGGTGCGTAACGGCATTGAGCGCCATACAAACGGCGAACAGGCAGCAACCCTTGAAGGCAGAGTGGTCCGCCTTGCAGACAGAGTTGCTTACATAAATCACGATATAGACGACGCAACGGTTGCGGGCATTATGAGCGAGGACGATATTCCCCTTGCCATACGCCACGAACTCGGCACTTCAAAAAGTGCCAGAATAAACACTCTTGTTCTGAGCTGTATTGAAAACAGCACCGACGATATCCTTCTCGAAAAAGGAATTCAGCAGGCATTTGATGAGCTTCACAGCTTCATGTTTGCCAAGGTCTACACAAACCCCGCATGCAAAAGCGAAGAGAAAAAGGCTGTTGATATGATTCAGAAGCTTTATTTTCACTTTGCAAAAAAGCCGGATAATCTTCCTGCTCAATACAGAGAAATTGCAGAAAAGGATGGCATCGGCACCGCTGCCTGTGACTTCATTGCAGGCATGACAGACAGATACGCTGTCAGAATTTTCAACGATTTATATGTTCCGAAAGCATGGAGCAAAACAGACGATTTGTTTATCTGATTCCATAAAGCCAAACAGAAAGTGAGGTGAGCTTTATGAGGATAAACGAAAGATTTATTCAGGAACTTCAGGAAAAGGTGGATATAGAATCCGTCATTTCCTCAAGCATCAGCTTAAAACGCAGGGGCAAAACCCTCGTCGGTCTCTGCCCTTTTCACAATGAAAAAACACCGTCATTCACCGTTTATCCCGAAAGCAACTCATTCTATTGTTTCGGCTGCGGTGCGGGCGGAGATGTTATAAGCTTTGTCCGCCGCATGGAAAATCTTGATTACATTGAGGCAGTCAAAGCCGTGGCGCAGATGGCAGGCATGTCAATGCCGGAGGACGGCTATGACGATACCCTGTCAAAGCAAAGAATGCGCCTTCTCAGCGCAAACCGTGAAGCGGCAAGGTTTTATCATGAGTGCCTCATGAACCCTAAAAATAAGTCCGCTTTGGATTATTTTCTTAAACGCGGTTTATCCGTGAACACCATCCGCCGTTTCGGCTTGGGTTACGCTCCGAACGACTGGAGTGAGCTGATAAAGCATTTGAAATCCAAAGGCTTTACCGAGCATGAGCTTGTGCTTGCAAACCTTGCACGGCGTTCCGATAAAAACGGCAGGACAAGCTATTATGATAATTTCAGAAACAGGGTTATGTTCCCCATAATCGACCTTCGGGGCAATGTTATTGCCTTCGGCGGCAGAGTTATGGATGATTCAAAGCCCAAATACATAAACACTTCAGACACACTTGTTTATAAAAAGAGCAACGGCGTTTTCGCCCTTAACCTTGCAAAAAATGCAAACGATAACAAGCTGATACTTGTTGAGGGCTATATGGACGTTATTGCCCTTCATCAGGCGGGCTTCACCAACGCAATTGCCTGCCTCGGCACAGCATTTACCAATGAGCAGGCAAATCTGCTTTCACGTTACGCAGACGAAGTTATAATCTGCTACGATAACGACGGCGCAGGCAGAACCGCAACGGCAAGAGCACTCGGTGTTCTCAACAAAACAGGCTTAAAGCTCCGTGTTGTTCAGATGTCAGGCGGAAAGGATGCGGATGAAATAATACGCACCCACGGCAAGGAACGCTTTGCCGATTTGCTTAAATCCGCCGCAAGTACAACCGAATATAAGCTGCTTGAAGCCCGCGCAAGATATGATTTAACCACGGATGACGGCAAGGTTGAATTTCTCGTTGCAGCCTCGCAAGTGCTCGCAGCCTGCGGCACGATTGAGCGTGATATTTACGCAACAAGGCTTTCAAACGAGCGTGGAGTCAGCGCGGACAGCATAAAGGCACAGA
>JBGVNA010000130.1:0-2550 GCA_045125175.1 Acutalibacteraceae bacterium | reverse complement strand
TTCAAAGAAGTGGAGCGACGAGGATGCAGAAATCTTCAAGGGTCTTGATCAGAAGCAGAAGAAGAACTTCCCCAACTTCATTTCAAAGGAAGCTATGGCTACTCTTGCTGAAATCGCAGTTTCACACAAGGCTGAAATCGTTGATAACAAGATCTTCGCAGGTCTCGTTCAGGGTCGTCTTGCAAAGCAGGTTAAGGAAGTTTGTCTCCTTGAGCAGACCTTCGTTCGTTCAGACCTCTTTGAAGGCGATGTAAACGGTTACATCAATTCAGTTGCTAAGGCTCTCGGTGCTGACATCAAGCTTTCACAGTTTGTTCGTTTTGCAAAGGGCGAAGGCATTGAAAAGAAGGTTGACGATTTCGCAGCAGAAATCGCTTCAATGGTTAAGTAATTTAACTTAAAGTTAAGCAGGTGTTTTCGCACACCTGCTTTTTTGTACGAGCAAGCCCCGCAGTCCAATGACTTGCGGGGCTCATTCCGTCCTTGCCCAATGGCTCGGACAACACGCCTGATAAAATCCTTCCTTGCCCTTTTGGCACAGCGCTTGCCGTGCCGTCCTACCAAATCCGTCGTGGATTTACACGTTGGCGGTGAGGATTTTATCCATATCTGAAAGTCCGCACCAATGTGCGAACGCTTTCCGCCGAGGTATTGCAGTTCATTGCAATGAATTATAATTGCGTCGCAGACCCTTAACATTTGCCGAAGGCAAATATTTCATACCGTATGGTATTTCATTTTCCGCAAGGAAAATTTCACATCTGCAAAGCAGATATTTCACTGTGATGCACCGCATCACCAAGGCGGTTTAATACGATTGTGTCGGGCTTCCCCACACTAATCGAGGTGCGGAGAAGCCGCAAACGCCATTGCTTATCCGCTATGGATAGTATGGCACTTGCGGCTTTGATAATTCATTTAATTTAATGGAATTTATTTCATTTTCTGAACCATGATTTTTGCACACTTATAAATGTCACCGCAGCCAAGAGTGATAATGATATCACCTTTTTTAGCGTTGGCAAGCACATAGTCAGCAATTTCTTCAAAGGTGTTAAACCACACACTTCCGGGGATTTTCTCTGCAAGGTCCTTTGTGTAAATGCCGTAGGTGTTGACCTCACGTGAGCCCATAATTTCCGTCATAACGCACTTGTCGGGAATCTGCAGAACTCTTACAAAATCGTCAAAAAGGAGCTTTGTTCTTGAGAAGGTGAAGGGCTGGAAAACTGCCCATACAGTATTATAGCCCATTTTCATAACGGCGTTGAGTGTAACCTCAAGCTCACCGGGGTGATGTGCGTAGTCGTCAGCAATTGTGATGCCGTCAAATTCGCCGAGCACCTCAAAGCGTCTGCCTGCACCGCCGAAGGATGAAATGCCCTTTTCACATTCCTCATCTGAACAGCCGGCATTTTTTGCTGCGGCAAAGGCGGCAAGGGAGTTGAGAATATTATGCTCACCGGGAATGTTAAGCTTGAGGTGGGCTATTTTTTCACCCTTGTGCATTACATCAAATTCGGCAAAAGCACCGCGGTTATATGTAATGTTTGCGGGGGAGTAGTCGCACTCGTTGTATCTGCCGAAGGAGATAAGCTTTTTGTCAACGCCCTCAAGAGCCTTGACCGTGTTTGCATCGTCACCGTTGTAAATTACAGTATCGGTTGTCATATTTGCGAACTTGTTGAAGGATGCAATGATGTTATCGAGATTCTTGAAAAATTCAAGGTGATCCTCGTCAACATTGAGAATAATCGCAACATTGGGATCGAGCTCGTGATAGTGGTTGTTGAACTCACAGGCTTCACAAACAAGGGTATCGCTCTTACCGGCAATGCCGTGGCTGTCGATAAGAGGAAGTCTTCCGCCGATAACTGCTGACGGGTCCTTTTCTGCCATAACAAGCACCTGAGTGAGCATAGCGGTTACGGTTGTCTTGCCGTGTGTGCCGCAAACAGCGATACAGTCGCTATACATCCTTGAAATCGCACCGAAAAGTGCGGCTCTTTCAAAGCAAGGGATACCGCTTGCGAGAGCGGCAACAAGCTCGGGGTTATCCTTTAAAATTGCGGCGGTGTAAACAATGATTTCCGCACCCTCAATGTTTTCCGGCTTCTGACCGAGAATAACCTTCATTCCGAGTCCGCGGAGCTTGTCAATATTATCACCGGGGTTGTTGTCCGAGCCGCTGATTTCGTAGCCCCATGTGTGGAGAATTTCGGCAAGGGGGCACATGCCGGAGCCACCTATGCCTATAAAGTGTATGCGTTTTTTTTCTTTTAAAAGCTTATCTATTTCAAACATACTAACACCTCAGTATTATTTCATTTATTCTATTATTATATTGCAAAATTCAAAATTAGTAAACACTTTTTTTGAATTAACACAATTTTTTTTAATTCGTATAATGATTTTGAGGGAGGCGGTAATCTTGAGAAGAAAAACTGCGGTTATTTCTTACAACAAAGTTCAGTCTGAGCTTTGCAGAAAGCTGACGGAAAGGGGCTGTGAATGTCAGGAGATAAGCTTTTACAATACTCATTTGTTAAA
>JBGVNA010000129.1:0-2737 GCA_045125175.1 Acutalibacteraceae bacterium | reverse complement strand
TCGGGACAGACACTTTCAATCGCACCGCCTTTTTCACAAAGACGGTGAGTGCGTTTTGCTCTGTCACCTTTGGTGAGATACTCAATGCGATTCTCAAGACGCTGTTTCTGATGTTCAAGAATTTCAATTTCCTTTTCGTTTTTTATTCTTTCTTCAATTAATTCTTCTTTTGATTTACTCATAAAATCTCCTTTTCTGTTTTTGGATACAAAAATCCCGTTGCTTCAGATGAAACAACGGGACAGATTGAAATATTCAATTTCAATAAAATGTGGGATAGCTGCAACGCAGCGCAAGGGTAAAACCCTTGTTTAAAATCTTTGATTTTTCATTAGCGGAGCTACGCACATATACATTCCGTGAGGATATGTATAGAAGTGCGCCCTTCGGGATTATCCGCTTATTTTCGGCTTTTATTTTGCTTTCAAATTTGCAGGCAGATTTGTTGTTGAGATTTGTATTTGACATTATTTTTACCTCCTTGGTTTTGTGATTGAATTTTTCAAGCATCGCTTGAAAGGCATTCAAAGGATATTTTATTGTTTTTTGTGTTTCAATGCGATATTATATGAACAGACCGGTCAATGAATCTAATCAGAGGTGACGAGAACAGTGACTATTTATTTAAGCGAAAACATCAAAAGATTAAGGCGAGAAAAAGAACTTACCCAAGAAACTCTTGCAGAATTTCTGGGAGTTACTTTTCAAAGTGTCAGCAATTGGGAACGTGGCGAAAGTTATCCCGACATCACTATGCTTCCGGAAATTGCAGGATTTTTCAAGGTAAGCGTCGATGAGTTGCTCGGTATTAACAGAGTTGAGGATGAAGCAGAAATCACCAAAGAACTTGAAGTTTATGATAATCTTTCAGATGAAAAATTAAAACAGGAAATAATAGAAAGACTTAAAGAAAAATTTCCCAATGACTTTCGAATCCTTTTGAGATATATGACTTGTCTTGTTCACTTCAAAGAAAAGACGGTTGATAATGTTGCAAAAATAATTGCGATATACGAAAATATCAAGCAAAATTGCAGCAACGATAAAATACGGATTTCTGCCAAAAGACATATCGCCGAACTTTATAAAGAGCTTTCGTTAAAAGACGGAAGCGGCATAACATTTGAGGACTGTGAAAAAATCATAAAAGAGATGCCAAGAATGAGAGATGGTCAAGAAATGTTTGGCACTTTCTACCCCGTAGATCATCCGGAACACAATACCAAAATTCAAAATGCAATTGAAGAAAGCTTTTTACTCCGTACAACATTTTACTCGCACTTTTATTTCTACAACGACAGATGTACCGATGAATGGCAGATAAAATCCGTACAAAAAGAAATTGAATATCTTGAATTTGCTTATGATGACGGAAACTACGGCAAGATGTGGAGAATAATGATGAATCTCTACGGTCATCTGGGAGTGAAATATTTCAAACTTAATGATTATAAAAATGCAATTCATAACTTCAAAAAGTCTGCCGAACTTGCAATTAAATTTGACAACATGGACAGAATTACCACTATGCACTCAACAATGTTTGAAGGCAAGGAATTTGATAAGCACACTCTTGGCAGTACATTTATAGCCAAAAGTCGAGTTAAGGAGTTGTTAACTCAAAAATATCCTCTGTCTGATGATTTTAAGGCGACTGATGAATTCAAAGAAATACTTTCTGTTCTTAAATAAACATTAAATGTAAATCATACGAAGTCACTAAAAAGAGTGGCTTCGTATTTTTATTTGATTTTGTTTATACCATTCTTCTTCGCATATTCGCTCAACTTCGTCCTGCGTTCTTCCGAATACGGTGCGGTAAGTCTGAAACTCAATCTTCCTTTCTGAATTTCAAAAAGTAATCCGCCGTGTTCGTCATCGTCTGTCAGTTTGCAACAGTCGGGATATTGCTCGCTGAATTCTAAAAGTCTGTTTCTCAAATCCGTATTGTGAGTGCGCACATCAATGATGTCACTTTCTTCGTTGAAACAGATAACAGTATCTTTCTGACGCTTTGTTAATCCTGTTTTCATTTTGCCTCCTTTCCGCCGAATATCGGCTGATTTTTGTGGTTTTTTCTCGGTTCAAGAACCGTGAAAAGCACCGTGTTTTCCGATACATTTTCTCAAAATGATGCATTGGTCGTTTGAAACATTTCTATCGTCTCATTTTTAAATTCCTCCTTTCGGGCATCAAAAAACAGCCACGAAATCAATCGTGACTGTCTTTGTCTGCTTGTTTATTTTTCTTCTTTTTCTTTGAGTGGATGTCCAAAAATTCTCCGTATTTCTTCGAAACAAAATCTTCGTATGCCGTTGAAATTTTCTGTATGCGTTTGTAAACGGCACTCGGTGTTTTGTATCCAGCAAATTTTGCAATCTGTTCGAGAGTACAACCGTCCATTCGCATCTGCAAAATCCGTTTGTCTTTTCCGTCGAGCGTTTCAAAGAATGCTTCGACTTTTTGTTTTGAAAGAATCCTTGTTTCAAAATCATCACGGGGTGATGGCAACTGAACGAGCAATTCTTCGCTGATTTCTTCGCCTGATTTGATTGCTTCGTCAAGAAAAATCGGACTTTTCTTTTTGTTCCACGAGCAATACCACTTGTTGATGAAATCTCTTTTGTATGTGCTTTTACGTTCGCTGTAATCTTCCATCTGACGGTTTTTCCATACTTCGTCAATCATCGGTTGCCAGTTCTGTTCTGCAACAATCATATCCGTAAGATTGCCGATA
>JBGVNA010000128.1:0-2934 GCA_045125175.1 Acutalibacteraceae bacterium | reverse complement strand
AATGTGTCCGCCGGGGAAGGAAAGACCTGTCCAGCTCTTTTTTCTTTCCTGCACAAGCACTTTGCCTGTTTCTTTATCTTCAATCATCACCATGTTGGTGAATTCAACGGTTCCTTTTTCTGTTCGCATTTTATTACCTCTAAATATAATGTAATAAAATAATACCATACATTTAATTTCGTTGCAACTCATATGAGGCTGTGCTATAATAAAAAAGAGGTGATATTGTGGAAAAATTCCCTTTTATAAAAGACGAAAAGCTCAGAAATCAGATTAAATTCGTAATGATTATAGATGATATGAAAAATATTTTTCGCCGTAATCTCATAATTGACGGCTCAAGGCGTGAAAACGATGCCGAGCATTCGTGGCATTTCGCAATGCTTGCCATGATTCTTGAGGAATACAGTGCAGAGAAAATCAACATTGAAAGAGTTTTGAAAATAGCCCTTGTGCATGACCTTATCGAGGTTTATGCAGGGGATACCTTTGCTTATGACGAAAAGGGCAATGAGGATAAGCATGACAGAGAGATGCAGGCGGCGGAAAAGCTTTTTGGCATTCTTGACCCTGTTCAAGGTGCGGAAATCCGTGCGCTTTGGGATGAATTTGAGCAAATGGAAACGCCTGAAGCCCGCTATGCCAATGCCATTGACCGCATTCAGCCGCTGATTCTCAACTATATGACAAATGGTCACACATGGAAAGAGGGAAACGTTCACTCAACGCAGATTTATAAGCGAATGGATATAATCCGCACGGCAACGCCTGAGCTTTGGCACATTGTTGAGGGAATTATCAGCACTTCCGTTGAAATCGGAATTCTGAAACCTTAATAAATTTGTAATTTTTTTGGTTATTTATTTGTAATTCACACCGTTTAAAATCATAATTGTTCCGTGGGATTGAAATTTTCAGAGGTGAAACCAATGTATACCGTACTCGTTTGCGATGATGACATCGCCATTCTCGATTCCGTTGAAATTTATCTTAAGCTGGAGGGATATAATGTTCTCCGCGCCGAAAACGGCAGGGGTGCAATTGAGCAGGTTAAGAATAATGAGGTGCACTGCGTTATTCTTGACATCATGATGCCAGGGCTGGATGGCTTGCAGGCAACGCTCAAATTGCGTGAGAAGCATAATATCCCAATAATTCTGCTCTCCGCAAAAAGTGAGGATACCGATAAAATAACGGGTCTTTCTTTCGGCGCCGATGATTATGTAACAAAGCCGTTTAACCCTCTTGAGCTTATGGCGAGGGTTAAGTCGCAGATAAGGCGTTACACAATGCTCGGCTCAATGGAGATCAGGGAAGGCGTTATAACAACGGGGGGACTTTCGCTGGATACCCTTGCTAAGGAGCTTACCCTTGACGGCGAGCCTGTCAAGCTGACCGCAACGGAATTCGGCATAGTCAGCGTGCTTATGGAAAACTTGGGCAGAGTGCTTTCAACGGGGCAGATTTATGAGGCAGTGTGGGATGAGCCTGCCTGCTATGCGGAAAAAACGGTTACGGTACATATCAGGCGAATCCGTGAGAAAATTGAAATCAATCCCAAGGACCCGAAATATTTAAAGGTGGTGTGGGGCATTGGATACAAAATTGAAAAATATTAAACACGGCAAGGGCATGAAAATCGCAGCGCTGGCGGTTGCGATATTGATGTTTTTCCTCGCAGGCAACTTTGCAAGCCTTTTTATTAAAGGGTTTATGAATTTTAACGCCTTTGAGCATCCGAATGATGTTACGCAGACGGCGGTTTTTCGCTCGGCGATGTATGTTTATATTCAGCAGATTTTTAATGTGGGTGAAAGTTCAGAGTATCAGACCTTCAATGAATATCTGGAATCGCCTGAGGCGCAGAGTTATTCAGACAGTTACTATAAAGACATGGAAATGGCAGAGGCTGCTCACAAACTGCTTGACGAATCGAATATCGAGGTTTATGTTGACACGCAAAACCGCTGCAGATATGCGATGACCTACAGAAACGTAAGGTATTTTTTTAGTTATGATGGCAGTCCGCTTTCGAGGGATGAATTTTACGGCTATGAATTTGTAGATTATGAATTCTCAAAACCTCATGTTGATGAAGGTACGCAGGCAACAACTGCGCTTGCTGCGGCGAATGACAATGAGGGTACAATATCTTATTATGACCCTTCAGACAGCGGCGGTTGGCCGGCATATATCGGCGATATAACAGATGCGCTTGCCCGTTTGAGTAATATAGGGGGATATACCTGTTACGGTGAAGGCACAAAAGAGGAAACCCTTGCGGTTATTGAGAATGAACGAATTCAGTATTTGCAGGATCAATATTCATGGAGCCGCAATAACTATTCTACACATGTTGTTAACAGCGTAAAAAGTATAAACTATGCGGTTAAATACAAGAATTCGGACAGAATTTTCACCAACTGCGGCGTAACCTCTGCCGATACACAGGAGCAGATACTTAAAAAACTCGGCAGCACAATATGGGCTGAAGGCTTTAAAGACGGTAAATATCAGGTTCTTGTCGGAAAAAGCCGTAACCTCACAAACGGCGTATACGGTATGCTTCATGATGCTCTTTTCGGTTCGTATGCAAGCAAATGTATTATGGATTTTGCAGAGTTCCCGAATATTGAAGCCGCATATTTTGCATTTTCCGGTTTGGGAACAGATGCATTTACCGTAATGGAAAAATCTTTTAATTCATATAATCAAGGAATTCCGCTTACAGTATATCTTGCTTTGACGCTGATTTGCTTTTTAGTTGCGGTTGCGGCATGCATTTATCTTCTCTCCTCAGCAGGCAAAACAGCAGACGGAATAAAAATCAGTTTCTTTGACAAAATTCCGTTTGAAATCAACTGGGTTTTAGGGCTTGCCGTTATGGCGGCAGCGGCTTTTGCGGCGGTTTTCAGCGTTATCCTTGAAGTTGAA
>JBGVNA010000127.1:0-5584 GCA_045125175.1 Acutalibacteraceae bacterium | reverse complement strand
TCAAAGAAAACCAGTTTGAAAAGAACATGGAGCTTTATCATAAGCTTGAGCCATATGCAGCAGACTACGGCGTTAAAATTGCGCTTGAAAACATGTGGGGATGGGATAAAAACATTAACAGAATCGTTCCCAACGTGTGCAGCGTTGCAGAGGATTTCAACCGTTATGTTGATGCACTTGACTCTGCACATTTCACCGCATGCCTTGACCTCGGCCACTGCGGACTTGTCGGCGATAACGCCGCTTCCATGATAAGACAGATGGGTTCAAGGCTCGGCTGCCTGCATATTCATGACAATGACAATCTTCACGACAGCCATACACTGCCCTATACCGCCGACATGGATTGGGACGATATTCTTCACGCTCTGGCAGAAATTGATTACAAAGGCAATTTTACATATGAATCAGATTATTTCCTGAGCGATTTCCCGGATGATTTGCTCCCCGCATGCGAAAGATTCATGCATGATGTCGGCAGGTCAATGATGAGAAAAATCAAGAAATACAAGGTAGAGAAATGAGTTTGTTTATTTGCCCCGTTTGCAAAAGCGGGCTTCAAGAAGAAGAAAAGCTTTACAGGTGCGAAAACGGCCACAGCTTTGACAAATCAAAATTCGGATATGTAAATTTACTGCAATCGCAGAAATCATCGGCAAAAAGGCACGGCGATGACCGCCTCATGGTCAGAGCAAGGCGTGATTTTCTTGATAAAGGATATTACGGCTTTCTGCGCGAGGCTCTTATTGAAATTTGCCAAAAATATTTGCCGGACGGTGCCTGCGTGCTTGACGCAGGCTGCGGTGAATGCTGGTATTCTTCGGGAATAAAAAACAAATTCAAGCACATTGATTTCTGTGGCGTTGATATTTCAAAGGATGCTCTTGAATTTGCATCAAAAAGAAAAAGCGGCATTCCCTGCGCCGTTGCAAGCCTTTTCGATTTGCCGCTTGCGGCTGAAAGCGTTGATGCGGTGCTGAATATCTTCTCACCTGAAGCTGATGATGAGTTTTACCGTGTGCTGAACAAAGGCGGATTTCTCATAAAAGTAATTCCTCTTGAAAAGCATCTTTACGGCTTGAAAGCCGCAATTTATGATAAGCCATATCTTAACGATGTGCCTGATGCGGAAATTCCGAAATTCAGGCTTATAAAAGCTAACCAACTGAAATCAAAAGCATGGATTGACTCCAACGAAGATATTCAGAATCTCTTCAGAATGACGCCCTATTATTACAAAACGGGCAAGGATGACCAACAAAAAATCAGCAACATGAACGCTCTTGAAACTCAGTTTGAGTTTGAAATAAGAGTTTACCGAAAGGAAGATTAAAATGCACAAGAAACTTGCGCCAACTCCACCTATGGGCTGGAACAGCTGGGATTGCTACGGTGCCGCCGTTAACGAAGAACAGCTTATAGGCAATGCCGATTACATGGCAAAACATCTCAAAGACTACGGCTGGGAGTATATTGTCTGCGACATTCAGTGGTCGGAACCGACTGCCGACTGCTTTTATTACCATAACTTTGCTCCCCTCTGTATGGATGAATATTCACGCCTTATTCCTGCTCCCGAAAGATTCCCCTCTGCAGCAGACGGCAAAGGCTTTAAGCCAATTGCCGACTATGTTCATTCTCTCGGTTTAAAATTCGGCATCCACATTATGAGAGGCATCCCCCGTCAGGCCGTTCATCAGAACACAGCCATCAAATATGAGGGTAAAACCGCAAAGGATATTGCTCAGCAGTTTTCTGTTTGTCCGTGGCAGACCGATATGTACGGCATCAATCCCGACGCTGAAGGTGCACAGGAATATTACAATTCGATTTTTGAACTTTACGCTTCATGGGGCGTTGACTACATAAAGTGCGATGATATTGCAAACACCGAATTTCTTAAGGATAATCCCTATTCTGCGCGCCGTGAAATCGAGATGTTACGCAAGGCTATCGATAACTGCGGCAGAGATATGGTTCTCAGTCTTTCTCCCGGTCCCGCACCCGTTTGGGAGCATGAACATCTTGCCTCAAACGCAAACATGTGGCGAATGACAGGCGATTTCTGGGATAGCTGGGATAAGCTTCACGATATGTTTGACAAATGCCTTGCATGGCAGGAATATGTTCAGCCCGGCGCATGGCCCGACTGCGATATGCTTCCCATAGGCAGAATACAGAAAACCGAAAAGCTTGAACAATACCGAAACAGATACACCAGATTTACTCATGATGAGCAGATAACCATGATGACTCTCTGGGGAATTTTCCGTTCACCTCTTATGATAGGCGCGGAAATGCGCGAAAATGATGAATTCACCCTTTCTCTTCTTCAGAACAGAGAGCTCATCGATATGCTTAAAAACTCATACGGCGCAAGGCAATTCAGCCGCAACGAAACCGATAAAAAGGGAGAAATTATATGGGTTTCAAAAGGCGAAAGCTGCAAATACGTTGCCCTTTTCAACACCGATGACAAAGCAAGAGAAGTCAAGTTTGACGTTACCGATATAGCTATGGGCGGCATGGAATACAGCGTTTGGGATATGTGGAAGCACGAAGAATATGCCGTAACAAAAGACAGCTTCTCCGCAGAAGTTAATTCCCACGGCGCAAAACTTTTCAAAATCAAGGTGAAATAATATGGAAAAACAGCCTAATTTAAGGCTCGCAACCGAAAAACCCGATCACATTATGGTCAGCATTTCGGGCGATGCAAAAACCTCAATGACCGTCACATGGCGCTCAAGCCTTGACGTCAAAGAGGGTTATGTTGAATATTACGAAAGGGGCGGAGAAAAGAAGCGAATTGACGCTATCGTGAAGCCTTTCAAAAGCGACGTAAACACAAGCAATATTTTCTGGGCAACACCCTCAAATCTCAAGCCCGGCACACGCTATTATTACACCTGCGGCAGTGCAGAAAACCGCAGCGAAGAATACTGGTTTGATACCGAAGAGGAAAACCTCACAAAGTTCAAATTCATTGCTATTTCAGACCATCAAAAAGAAACTGACCACTATAACCCCGACTATTCTTCCCTCAACAAGTTTCTCAAAGATGTGCTTGCCAAGCACCCCGATGTTAAATTCATCCTCACCGCCGGAGACAACACAAACTGCGGTCAGCATGAAATTCAATGGAACGCAATGTATGAGGGCATGGCGGGAATCATGGAGCATCTGCCCTATATGATGAGCTGCGGAAATCACGATAACAGAGGCTTTGAGCATTATTTCCCCAACGAAGTAAACAGATATTATGCCGAACCTGCTGAATTTTTCAACACCCAGCTTGAATATTCATATCCCAAAAACGGCCCCGAAGGCTGGCAGACGGAAATTTATTCATTTGATTACGGCAATGTTCATTTCAATGTTTTCGGTGTTAACGAACCTGAGCTTATGAATGAATGGGCAAAGGAAGACATCGCAAGAAGCAATAAAACATGGAAATTCGGCGTTCAGCATTTCCCTGTTTATTATGCAGGCCCCAACCTTGCAAATGATGACACTTATCCCATGATGCGTGAATCAATGGAAATGCTTGATGTTCTTTTCTCGGGTCATGAGCATAACTTCTCCCGCTCATTCCCCATAAAGAATGAGGAAATTTTCGACAGACCGTCACAAGGCACAATCCACTATGAGCTTGGAAACGGAAACTATAATCCTCCCGGAACAAAAACCACCGACAAGGTCTGGCACGCTTCGTTCTATCCGCAGGAGGAGCAGGTTGCGGCTTATGCGCTCATTGAGGTTGACGGCGATAAAATAACAATGATTTCCGAGCTTAATGACGGCAGAATCATTGACGAATGCCTCATAGATAAAGAGAAGGACGAAATAAGACCATACAGAGTTGCCCCCGTTTTCGGAGAAGGCAGAACAAGAGTTTATTATAAAGGCGTTGACCTCGGACTTTGCAACATGTCGACTCCCGCTGTCTGCAAAGACGGCGAATGGTATATTGCATTTGCAACAATGATAAGATTCGCAGGCGGCGAGGATATCCGTGAAAAGGGCAAAGTAACTCTTAAGCTCTATGGTCACGAAGTAACTTTCACCGAGGGCAGCAGAATTGCGCAGACCAAAAACGGCGATTTTGACCTCGGCAATGAAGTTTTCAGAGGCAACGAAGGTCAGCTTTATATGCCTGTTGACGGCGCATGCAAAGCGTTCAAAATGAAATGGGCATATGCGGCGAGAAATAATTTCATAACAATCGAGCATGTGAGCGAAGACCATCCGATTGTTCCCCAACCGTAAGAAAAAGGGGATGTAAAAAAGCGCAGACCGCATAAAACAATATAAATTAAGGGGCTCCGGCAGGTCAGATGTCTGCAGGAGTCCCTTAAAACACTCAAGAAAATGTAAATTATAAAATTTTTATGTTTTATGCTACGAGCAAACCTCGCCAATCGACGTACTTTTGTACGCCTTCGGGTGACCGAAAACAAGGCTGAGCCTTGTTTTTGCTCGGTTTGTCCGTTCTGCATCTTTTTTCCTATCCCTGAAAAGGAGCTGTAAAAAAACGAAAGTTTTTTTACAGCTCCTTTTAAAATTATAATTTTTCCACCTCAACCACCGTCAGCTTTTCTCCGTCAATGGTGAATCTCACGTCAAATCCTGCAAATTCAACGCCGTAAATTCTTTCGGGGAAATCCTGATAACCCGGTCTGGGGTCCTGAGCCAAAACAGCTTTTAATGCCGCCTGCTTTTCAGACGGTATTTTTTTGAGCATTTCGTCGGGGAATTCAACATTCAGCGCCCCCTCTTTTTCGTTGAGTGCAAACCCGTTGCTCGCTTCGGGATGCGAATCAACATAAGGCAGATATGGTTTTATATCATAAATCGGAGTGCCGTCAAGCAAATCTGCTCCTGAAACACGCAAAACACAGCCGTATTTTTCTGTTTTCTCAACGCCGAGAAGCTTTACGCTTGAAAGACCGATGGGGTTCGGTCTGAACGGAGAACGGGTTGCAAAAACACCCATGCGCTTGTTGCCGCCGAGTCTCGGCGGGCGCACCGTCGGCGACCACTCTTTATCCGCGCTTTCCGAAAATTGCCACAGCAGCCATATATGCGAATATTCCTCAATTCCCCGAAGCGCATCGGGATTGCGGTATTCAGGCTCAAAAACTATAGTTGCTTCAAGCTCATCAACAAGCCCGCTTTGACGTGGTATTCCGAATTTTGAAGTAAAATCACTATGGATATAAGCAATAATTTTCATAAACATTTCCTGATAAATTTTTTATTTAATTATACCACAGAGGCAAGAATTTTAAAAGTGCAATAACAAAAATCTCTAAAAAAATAACAGGAAACGGTTTTAAACCGCTTCCTGTATATTTTATAAACCTAAAAGTTCCTTTTTCTTGTTTTCAAACTCTTCTTGTGTTATTGCACCGCTGTCAAGCAGATCTTTATATTTTTTCAATTCATCGGCATTTGTGGTTTCCTGAATGTTGTTAACAACGGTTCGCTGTGATTCTTTTGATTCTGCGATGAACGAGGAACGCTTTGCAAATGCAACAACGACCACTGCAAAAAGCAATCCTGCAAAGAGTCCGACGGGGAA
>JBGVNA010000126.1:0-6836 GCA_045125175.1 Acutalibacteraceae bacterium | reverse complement strand
CATTTCAAGCATACTTTCGGACACAATCCCCGCCATCAGAATTGTCAAATCCTTCTCCAGCGAGGAAAAAGCAGTCAAAAGATTTGCAAGGCACGTTGATGACTGGCTTTATGAGGACAAAAAAGCAGGCAAGGTTGCGGCGATATTCCCCAATGTTATAACATTCCTTATTACCTGCGGCTCGGTAATAATCTGGTTTATCGGCGGCAACATGGTTATTGACACTCCCGATAAGCTCTCCCTCGGTGTTCTCGTTTCGTTCATTTCATACACGAGCATGTTCTATAATCCCGTTAACTTCTTCGCAAACCTCAGCGACTCCTATCAGAACGCTCTGGCCTCAACCGAAAAGATTATGGATATCATCAACGCTGAGCCGGAACACGATTTCGGTAAGGACAAGACTCTTGACTACATAAAGGGCAAAATCGAATTCCGCAATGTCAATTTTTCCTTTGACCGCTCAAAAAAGGTTCTCAACGATATCAACTTTGTTATTGAACCTGGCGACGTTGTCGGTATAGTCGGCACAACAGGCTCGGGCAAATCAACCCTCATTAATCTGCTCATGCGTTTCTATGACGACTATGAGGGCGAGATCTTCATTGACGACGTAAATATAAAAGATATTGATATGGGCTATTACCGCTCACAAATCGGCTATGTTCAGCAGGAACCCATGATGTTCCGTGACACCATATTCAACAATATTGCATATTCGCTGCCGAGCGCACACCCCGAGCAGGTGCTCAATGCTGCCGATATAGCAAATGCCCACGGCTTTATTTCACGACTGCCGGATGCTTATGACACAATGCTCGGCGAAAGAGGCGTAGGTCTTTCGGGCGGCGAAAAGCAACGACTTTCAATTGCAAGAGCTGTTCTAAAAAATCCCGGCATTCTCATTTTCGACGAAGCAACCTCGGCGGTTGACTCCGAAACCGAAAAGCTTATTCAGGATGCAATTGACCGCCTGATAAGAGGCAGAACAACTCTTATGATAGCCCACAGACTTTCAACCCTTCGCAAAGCAAATAAAATTATCGTTGTTGACAAAGGAAACATCATTGAATTCGGCTCACCCGATGAGCTTATGGCTCTCAAGGGCAAATATTATAAATTAATCAACATTCAGTCCATGAGCGAAAAAGTCGCAGCGGAAAAAGCTGCGGAAAACTTTGAATAAGGAGGGGCAAAGGATGTCACGAAATTTTATTGACGGCAACGAAATCCGTCTGACTGTTAAAGACAGAATTTTCTGCGACGTGGAATTTTTCACGGGCGAAAAGCTTTTTAATCTTGAGCCCCGCAGACTTTTCCCTGTAAGCGGACTTTCGGAATACATAACCTTCCTTGATGAAAACGGAGAGGAACAGTTTATTCTTCGAAAGCTTGACAACATGGAGCCTGAGCAAAAAACTCTTCTGCTCGGCTGTCTTGAGGAATATTACAGAATTCCGAAAATAACAAGGCTGGTCAGCCGAAGCGAAAAACACCGCATTTGGCTCTGGAATGTTGAAACTGACAAAGGACCCTACACCTTTGAAATTATCAATCACATTCAGTCCATGAAAATGTTTTATGACAAGCGTATACTTATTAAAGACGGCAACGATAACCGTTACGAAATCCCTAACATTTATGAGCTTGATAAACGCAGCCAAAAACTGATTTTACCCGATATGTAATGAAAGGATGATATTATGAAACTTATTCTTGCAATTGTTAATAATGATGACAGCGCAGTTGTTTCCGCAACACTTACAAGAGAAAATTACAGCGTAACAAAGCTTTCCACAACAGGCGGATTCCTTATGATAGGCAATACAACCCTGCTCATCGGTGCAGAAGACGACAAAGTTGCCCGCGCTAAAGAAATTATCTGCAAGCATTCGCAAACAAGAAGCAAGGTTGCAATGACAACAGACTCTCTCGGCAGAGGGTTGCAGAAGGACAGCCTTGAAGAAGAAGTAACCGTCGGCGGCGCAACGGTTTTCGTGCTTGACGTTGAAAGCATGGATAAATATTAATTGAATAAAGGAAGAATAAAATGAGAAAGTTACTTTGCATTCTCCTCACTGTTTCACTGCTGTTTTCATTCTGCATAACCGCAAATGCGGCAAAAAGCAATGAGCTTCGCTTCGGTGACGACGGAAAATTCACAGTTCTTCAAATCAGCGACCCGCAGGATGACCACTATCCCGCATACGATATGGTCAATCTTATCAAGCTCTCCATCGAGCAGACAAAGCCCGATTTAATTGTTTTCACAGGCGATATTGTTGAAGACAGCCGCATCGGCGACCTTGGCATTGACGGAGAAAGCTTCAGAGAAGGCGTTGAAGTTGACAGCTATGAGCAAACACTTGCCAATGTAAAAGCAACATGTGAAGCAGTTTTCTCAATTGCAGAAGAATCAGACATTCCCTTTGCTGTCAGCCAAGGTAACAATGACTACAATTGCGGTGTTACAAACGAGGATTGGCTGAAGATTTACAACAGCTATGAAAACAGCCTTACCGTTGACGAAAGCAACGATGAAAACGGCAGAATAGACTTTAACCTTGAAATCAAGGCAAGTGATTCGGATAAAACCGTTTTCAACATCTGGCTTATGGATACAAAATCAAGTTCCGTAACCGATGAACAGCTTGAATGGTATAAATCTGAAAGTGCAGCCCTTGCGGCGGCTAACGGCGGCACTCCCGTGCCCTCAATCCTTTTCCAACATGTTCCCACAAACGATATAGGCTTCCTCTTTGAAGAGTGCAAAATGTGGAATGAGGGCGCAAGGCTTGTTGACGGCAAGTTCTACCGTATCAACAAAGAAATTGCAAACGGCTACAACGCAGGCGCATTTGCTCCCCCTGCCGATACGACCGCACAGTTCAAGGCATGGAAGGAATGCGGCGATGTTCTCGGCGCATATTTCGGTCACTGGCATACAGAGGGATACACGGGCACATATGACGGAATTGAGCTCGGAATGACCTACGGTTGCGAATTTGCAAAAACAGGCCCTTACGGCATAAGAGTTTTCACCTTTTATGAGGATGATATCAGAAACTATGACAACAAGCTTTATGTTTATGAGGGCAGTGTTAAAAACGGCAATGCAAGGCTTGAGCTTCAGATTGATGAATCTTATGAGGTTTATGATAATTTTGCAGAGGAATTCTTTGCTGCTGTCAAAAATACATTTACCGTTATCATTATGGAAATCAAGAGCCTGTTTTCATAATAATGTTGACATTCAATAAAATTTTGGTATAATATATAAGGTTAGTTTTATAAAAAATCAGGAGTGATTAAAATGCCATTAGTAACAACCAAAAAAATGTTCGAAGACGCTTATAAGGGCGGTTATGCTGTAGGCGCATTCAATGTTAACAACATGGAAATCATCCAGGGTATTGTTGAAGCAGGTAAAGCTCTCAACGCTCCCCTCATTCTCCAGGTTTCCAAGGGCGCAAGAGCTTATGCAAACCACACTTACCTTGTAAAGCTCGTTGAGGCTGCTGTTGAAACAACAGGTCTGCCTATCGCTCTTCACCTTGACCACGGCCCCGACTTTGAAACCTGCAAGGCTTGCATCGACGGCGGCTTCACATCAGTTATGATTGACGGCTCACACCTTCCCTATGAAGAGAACGTTGCTCTCACAAAGAAGGTTGTTGAATACGCACACGCTCACGGCGTTGTTGTTGAGGGCGAACTCGGTCAGCTCGCAGGCATCGAAGACGATGTTAACGTTTCTGCTGAAGACGCTTCATACACAAACCCTGCTGAAGTTATCGATTTCGTAACAAGAACAGGCGTTGATTCACTTGCAATCGCTATCGGCACAAGCCACGGCGCATTCAAGTTCAAGCCCGGTCAGGACCCCAAAATCCGCATCGATATCCTTGAAGAAATCGAGAAGAAGCTCCCCGGCTTCCCCATCGTTCTTCACGGCGCATCATCAGTTGTTCCCGAGTTTGTTGACCAGATTAACGAATTCGGCGGCAAAATGGATAACGCTATCGGTATTCCCGAAAGCGAGCTTCGCAAAGCTGCTTCACATGCAGTATGCAAAATCAACATTGACTCAGACCTTCGTCTTGCAATGACAGCAGCTATCAGAAAGTATATGGCTGAGAATCCCGGTCACTTTGACCCCAGACAGTATCTTGCACCCGCCCGTACAGCTATTCAGGGCATGGTTGAGCACAAGATCAAGAACGTTCTCGGCTGCGACAACAAAGCTTAAGTTAATAAAAATCAAGACCCGAAGTTTTAATGCTTCGGGTCTTTTTTTATCGGCATAAGCACACTGAATTCCGTCTATACTTTATATAAATATCCTCAACATTTTTCCTTTGCACAAAAATTAAAAACCACAAAAAATGAAGAAAATCAAAGATAATTAAAGATAATCGCCGATTTCAGCGCACAATTCATCGAATTTGACCTTTTCTGACTTTTGACCTTTTGACCTTCTCTGACTATAATGTAGTCAAGGTCAAAGAAAGTCAAAGTCAAATTGAAATAAATGAAAAGAGATGATGAAATGAGTCTGAGCAATCAGATAGCGGCAATACTCATGGAAATGCTTGAAAACAACGGAACAACCGAAATTCAGCGAAACGAGCTTGCGCAGACCTTAGGCTGCGTGCCCAGCCAGATTAACTACGTTATCTCATCCCGCTTCACACCCGAGCAGGGATATATTGTTGAAAGCAGGCGCGGCGGCGGCGGATACATCAAAATAACAAGGGTAAACCTCGACAGACCCTCGCTGATTATGCACACTGTCAATTATATAGGCGATACGATTGATTTTGCAACCTGCCACGCAAATATTATGAATCTTCTCCATAACGGCGCAATCAACACTCAAAGTGCAAGGCTTCTGCTTGCCGCTACGGGAGAAAATGCACTGAAAAATCTGCCCTCACCTGTCAGAGACAGAATAAGGGCTTCCATACTTAAACAGATGTTAATTTCAATTCAGAAAGGATGATTGATTATGTTATGTCAGAACTGCGGAAAGAATGAAGCAACAACCCACATCAAACAGATTATCAACGGCGACATGGCAGAGAGCCATCTTTGCTCCGATTGTGCCGCACACCTCGGCTATTCAGATATGTTTTCAGGCTTCGGGCTTAATCTTTCGGAGCTTTTTGGAGGATTTCTCGGCGATATGAAGCCGTCAATCTCATCGGGCAAATCACCAAGATGCCCAAAATGCGGAACATCATTTGACGAAATTGTGCGGGACGGCAATGTAGGCTGTGCCGACTGCTACAGAACTTTCTACGATAAGCTTCTCCCGTCAATCCAGCGAATTCACGGTAAAATCAAGCACAGCGGCAAAACTGTTACGGCAACATCCGCTCAGCCCAAGGCAGAAACTGTTGAAGAAAAGATTGAAAAGCTCAAAGCGGCAATGAACGAAGCTGTTGCGGAACAGAATTTTGAGGATGCCGCAAAAATCAGAGATGAAATAAAAGCTCTTGAGGGAGGCGAAAGCAATGAGTAAATGGTATATTGAAAAAGGCGACCAGGGCGACATCGTGCTCAGCACTCGCATTCGTCTTGCAAGAAATCTTGACGATTATCCATTCCCCAAAAAGCTTGATATTGCAGGCAAAAACAAGGTTAATTCACTCATAAAGAGCGTTCTTTTTGAGAATGACGGAAAAGATTTCAGCTACATCGAAATGAAAGACCTTTCAAGAATTCAGGCTGTTTCGCTTGCAGAAAGGCATCTTATCAGCCCCGAGTTTGCTTCAAAAAAAGACGGCAGTGCCCTTGTTCTTTCGGCTGATGAAAGTGTAAGCATCATGCTCTGCGAAGAGGACCACATCAGACTTCAGGTTATGAAAGCGGGTCTTGCTCTTGAAGAAGCCTTTGACATAGCAGATAAGCTCGACAATATGCTCAGTGCAAAGGTTAACTATGCCTTTGACGAAAGAATCGGTTATCTTACACAGTGCCCAACAAATCTCGGCACAGCAATGAGAGCATCCGTCATGCTTCACCTGCCTGCACTCACCCGCTGCGGTCAGATGGCAAAGCTTGCAAACACGGTTTCAAAGCTTGGTCTGACTATAAGAGGAGCATACGGCGAAGGCTCACAGCCCAAGGGAGATATTTATCAGATAAGCAACCAGATAACCCTCGGCATAACCGAAGAAACAGCCATTGCAAATCTTAAATCAATCGTGCTTCAGCTTGTTTCTCAAGAAAGAACAGCTGCTGCAGAAATAGTAAAAAAGCCCGCTGATGAAGATAAAATGTTCCGGGCTTTGGGAATACTTCAGAATGCAAGGCTTCTGAGCACAGACGAATTCATGGAGCTCATCTCTCTCGTAAGGCTCGGAGCTGCAAGAGGAATTATCGACACACAGATAGAAAAAATAAATGAGCTGATAGTAAGCATGCAGCCTGCAACCATAAGCGCAGCTCATGATGATGCAGGCTCTCCCACGGCAAGAGATTCCGTTAGGGCAAAAACAGTGCGTGAAGCTCTCGCTTAGATTTCCTGATAAGGAGGATTTTGTATGTATAGATTTACGGGCTTTACTCAGAAAGCCAACGATGCGCTCAACGGCGCAATAACCGCTGCGGAAAATCTCGGTCACACCTATGTCGGCAGTGAACACATCCTGCTCGGCCTTCTTGCGGAAAAAGGCGGCATGGCATACACTGCTCTCTCGGCACGAAAAGTTACCTACAGCGACGTTGAATCAATAATAAAAAGCAGCATAGGCATCGGCTCGCCTACCGTACTTTCACCAAACGATTTCACACCCAGAGCCAAAAATATTATTGACACGGCCATTGTTCAG
>JBGVNA010000125.1:0-17882 GCA_045125175.1 Acutalibacteraceae bacterium | reverse complement strand
TGAATTCCAGAAATCAGCCGGGTCGCCGACGCCATGAATATAGCCTTTGCCGTATGAAGATGCAACGCCGATTGAAAGCTGTTTTATCGCTCCACCGTAGCCTCCCATGGGATGTCCTTTAAAGTGTGAAAGAACAAGCATTGAATCATAATTTGCAATGTTTTTGCCGACAAAATTTTTCTTGATTTTTTTACCGTTCGGAATGTCAAGCTCAATGTCAGGACCCTCAGCGTCAAGCAAATCAACGTTGAAGTGTTCGGTCCATCCGTGCTCATCAAATAATTTCAAATGCTTTTCGGTAGTGTTTCTTTCTCCGTTATAAGCCGTGTTGCACTCAACAACCGTTCCGTTAACATAATCAACAACAGGCTTCCAGAAATCAGGTTTGAGGAAATTTTGGTTGCCTTTCTCACCTGAATGAACCTTTACGGCAACCTTGCCTGCCAACTCTTTACCAAGCAATTTATAAAGTTCAAGAACTTTTTCTGGAGTTATGGTTTTTGAAAAATATATATTTGTGCTCATGATAATTTCTCCTTCCGCTGATAAAAATACCCAATATTTGTTTGGCTGAAAAACTGTTATTCAGTTCTGATTCTTAATAATTATATAGTATTTATAGCTGTAATTCAAGTGTTGCAAAAAATAACGAAGGGAATTATAATGATATAGATAAACAAAGCAAGCTTATTCGGAGGATTTATGGCTTTTTTATTGATTGTTATTTATATTGCATTTATAGGTCTCGGAGTTCCGGATTCTCTTATCGGGTCAGCCTGGCCTGCCATTCATACGGAAATGAGCATACCCGTTGAAGCTGTAAGTGTTCTCACGTTTATCATTTCCGGTTGCACTGTGTTATCAAGTATGTTCAGTGCAGGAATTTTAAATAAATTCGGAACAGCTAAAGTTACCGCTTTCAGCACGGCTATGACAGCGGCGGCTTTGCTTGGCTTCTCTTTTGCACCGACTTTTTGGCTTATGGTACCGTTGGCGGTTCTCCTCGGACTCGGCGCAGGTGCGATTGATTCCGGACTCAATAACTATGTAGCTCTCCATTTTAAAGCAAGCCACATGAATTTTCTGCATTGTTTTTACGGCGTTGGAGTTAGTTTAAGCCCTTATCTTATGTCTCAGGCATTGAGTAATGCAGGTTGGCGCAGCGGTTACCGCTATGCTTTTTATGTGCAGGCGGTTATCACGTTGTTGCTGATTGTGTCTGTTCCGATGTGGAAAAAAACTGTTTCAGCTGAACAAGCAGAAGATGAAGGTGCGTTAAACCTCTCTCTTTTGCAGATGGCAAAAATGCCTGAAGTTCGTCAGGTCTGGATTATTATGCTTGCAACAAATGCAATTGAATATGCCTGCGGAGTATGGGGGAGCACATATCTTGTAACAGAAAAGGGTTTTGAAACAAAGCACGGTGCGCTTGCTCTGACCGTATATTATGTCGGAATGTCTGTGGGACGCTTTGTTTCGGGGCTGCTTTCCGACAAAATAAGTACATGGAAACGTATCGGTATAGGAGCTGTAATTCTTGCTCCCGCAATTGCGATTATGCTTCTCCCTTTGCACGGCATAGTTACCGTTGTCGGTTTATTCCTTGTCGGATTGGGTAATGGTTCTATTTACCCGAATATGATACACCTGACACCGCATAACTTCGGCAAAGAAGCATCTCAATCAATCATGGGCTCACAAATAGCATTTGCCTACATCGGCGTTATGATTGCGCCCCCTATGGTCAGTCTTATAAGCGGATTGTTTGGAATAAAGATATATCCCGTTCTGCTTGCTGTGCTTTATACAATAATGATTGTCGCTATGAAGTGCTTTGTAAATCGTTTGAAAAAGCAAAACAGATACAGCGCAAATGTCTGAATTTCAAGGACGGTTTAACAATGAAAAATAATAAATTTGATATAAACAGCTTTGCTTCTCCCGATGCTTCATATGCCCCTGTATACGTGTGGGTATGGAACGATACCTGCACTTGCGAAATTATAGATTCACAGCTTGCAGAAATGCAGAATCTCGGCATACGGGCGTTTTATATTCTTCCCGAGCCGAAGAATTTTCGACCCGACAGCATGCCTACAAATCTTAACCCTGACTATCTTTCTCCTGAATACTTTGAGCTTTGCACATATGCCATTAAAAAGGGGAAAGAACTCGGTATGCTATGCTGGCTTTACGATGAAGGCGGATGGCCTTCGGGTGGCGCATGCGGAAGGATTCTGCAGGATCATCCCGAATACGCAAGAGAAATACTGAGAATTAACGAACGCTCATTTTCAGCAGGGGAGTTATATAAAAAAACTGCGCCTGATGTTCTTGCTTCATTTTTGCAGGACAAAGAAATGATAGAAGATGGATATGAGTTCATCGAGGATACTGTTGTTACCGAGTACATAACAGAAAAAGTAATCTGCGGAAATGCTGATTATCCCGATTTACTTAACAAAGCTGCAACAGAATATTTTATTAAAATTACGCATAAAAAATATGCATCCTCATTGAAAGATGCACTCGGCGAAAATGTTACAGCCGTATTTACGGACGAGCCCAAAGCACCGTCAAAAGCATTCAATAAAGAACTGGCAGATAAGTATGAATCTGAGTATGGTGAGTCTGTATTGCCTTATCTGCCGCTGATTTCTCAAAGAGCAGAAGTGACGGAAGAAAATGTTCATATTTTGCACCGTTGGTATGATTTGTGCAGCAGAATATTCTGCGATAATTTTCTTCTCACGTGCAAAAAATGGGCAAACAGTCACGGACTGGCTTTTACGGGTCATATGGATATGGATCACAGTCCTCTCGGCTGCATCCGTGGTGGCGGTAATTTTAATCTTATGCGTGCTCTGCGGTGTTTTGATATCCCCGGAGTTGATGTTATATGGCGTCAACTTTACCCCGAGGACAGAGCAACGGAAAAGGACGATTTTAACGGATATAACGGATTTTTTCCGAGATATGCTTCATCTGCTGCTGCACAGAACGGCACAAATCTTGCAATGAGCGAAGTTTTCGGCGTTGCGGGTTGTGCAATTACTTACGATATAATGCGGTATACCGTAGGCTATCAGGCGGTGCGCGGAATAGATATTTTTAATCTGTTTAACTTTCCGCTTGGGCGAAAAGATGCTCTTATTGCACAGGAACTGCCTGTTTTTACGGAAAAGCAGCCTTATTATCGCTTTCTTGGTCAGTTCAACCGTTATCTTGAGCGCTTGTCATATCTGTCGTCACTCGGAGAACGGGTTTGCGAAACGGGGCTTTATTATCCGGTTTGCGATTTTCAGGGCGGTCTGAATGCTGAAGTTACGGCAAAAGTATTTGACACTCTCGGCAGAACGCTTGAAGATATTATGGTGGATTTTGATATTGTTGACGATGATGTTATACAGGATTCAACCGGTGCTGACGATGGGTATATACGCATCGGCAACGCGGCATACAGGCATATTATTATCCCTGAAGGAGCTTTAATTCCGTCGGAAACCCAAAAGGTACTCAGCCGTTTTACCAAAGGTGGTGGTAGAGTTTCAAACATTCTTTCAGATTTAACACCTGTCATTAAAGTTGAGGGCTGCGGCTTGCTTGCAATGCACAGAAAGACAGAAAATGCAGAATTGTTCTTTTTGTTCCGTGAAAAAGGTGAAAATGGAGAATATAATGTTCACTTGCCGTCATCAAACGGTTATCTGCTTGATTTGGAAACGGGAAAACCGCAACGTTTAGAAGCTGAAAACTCTGTTTTGAAGCTTTCCCTTGCCATAGGCGAAACGGCTGTTATATTGCTGACAGACGAAATTCTGAATGCAGAAAGCAAGAAAGAATACGAAGATAAATTCAACATTTCCGACGGGTTTCTTTTTCGCAAAGAGCTTGAACTTGCCTGCAGTGAAAACGGATTTGAAAACATAAAACATTCTGATAAGTTTGTTTCTGTCAGCCTTGGTGACTGGAGAAATCTGATTGGCAGTGCATATTCCGGAAGCGGTGTATATGAAACAACATTTACACTTTCTGCCGAAAAAGCCGGAAAAGAAGGGGAAATCGATCTCGGAGATGTGCGCTTTGCAGCTCAGGTGTATCTTAACGGGTATAGTTTGGGAGCGACTCTTATGCCTCCGTACAGATTGAAAATACCATGCGGTCTACTTGAAAAAAACAATAAACTGAAAATAATTGTAACCAATACATCGGCAAATTGGTATGTTCACACCGGTTACTTTGACAAGTGGAATATCCAAAAGATATCTCCGTATTTTGAAGCTGAGCTGAACTATGCAAATGATTTCGTGTCAGGCGGACTGTACGGTCCTGTGATGCTTTTTCTGTAAAATCTATTAATGATTAAAAAGGAGTGTTCTGAATGAAAACAATATTGATTCTTGTTGACGGTATGCGTCCCGATTCGCTTGACGGTGTTGTGTCAGCTCAAAGAATTATCAGTGAATCCGCATTTACAATGACAGCTGAAACGGTTTATCCTTCGGTCACTTTGCCCTGCCATATTTCGCTTTTTCACAGCGTTACTCCTCAAAGGCACGGCACAACAACAAACACATATATGCCGCAGGTCAGACCAATAAACGGATTATGCGAGGTTCTTAAACAGGCTGATAAAAAATGTGCGATTTTTTATAACTGGGAGGAAATACGTGATGTTTCACGACCTGATTCTTTGGTACACTCATGCTTCTATGCAGGCAGAAGAATCGGTTACAAAGAAGCGGGTGAGGTGTTGACTGATGAACTGATTAAATATCTCAAGAGCTACGATACAGATTTTGCTTTTCTTTATCTCGGATATACCGATATGGAAGGTCACAATCACGGTTGGATGACCGATGAATACATGAGGGCTATACACAGCAGTTGGGAAAATATTGAAAAAATCATGACGTCTCTCGGTGATGAATTTACTTATATCATCACTTCAGACCATGGCGGACACGACCGTACACACGGCAGCGATATGCCGGAGGATATGATTATACCTGTAATTATAAAAGGCAAGGATTTTGAAAAAGGGGTAATCCGTGATAAGGTGAATATTATGGATATTGCACCGACGGTCACAAAGCTTTTGGGCGTTGAGCCTGACGAAGAATGGGAAGGTGTACCGCTGATATAATTGCAAAGTTAATTGCGACAATAAACTATGCCATGAGAACGAAGGTTCTTGTGGCTTTTTTATTGGTGCTTTCAAATACAGCCTGCGGAAAAGAGTTCAGTAAAAAATTAAACCTCCGGGTATAGCAGTAATGGTTTGGCAGCTGCATTACTGAAATACAAGGAGGTTCAACGGGCTAAAAATATATTTGTGATTTTTAATTGACACGCAATTTTAAAATATAAGTACAGCTTCAAAAACTGAAAGTGTTGTTGGGTTATTTAGCAGGGCAATGATTTGTTGCAACAATGTCAATGCCTGTGCCGAGAATGTTCTCAACAAGAACATCACCAAGAGCAACGGGAGCATCAGCTTGTGCTGCATTTATAATTTTCATGCACTCCATGATTTTATCTTTGGGCAGTGAGCCTGCTGATTTGCAGGGAACGACGTTGTGAACCCCGCCGTTAACCTTAACGGTTGTTGCAAGGCTTCTTACGGGGTTGGTGCATTCAGCTCTTGCATAAGCATCGCCTCTTTTGCAGGTGTTGCCTGTTACGGAAAGGATATCGCCGTTATCGGCAATTTCAACCGTTACTCCGCAGCCCATGGGGCAGGCTACGCAAATAATATTTTTCTGCATAAATCACACCTCCACCGAAATTTCTATTACGCCGCCTTCGGCAAAGTTCTTGAGCATGTCATTTTTGATGATAACATTCTCCATTTCACCGGGTGCAAGGCGGGGTCTCTTTTTGCTGATTATTTCTTCGCCATTATATTTTACAACCGTTTTAGCGTTTTTATAAACCTGACCGACTCTGAAATAAAGCTTAACATCGCCGTCATTTTTAATATTAACTTTTTGCGGAACAATATAACGAACACCGTTAACGCCTTTGGTTGAAATATATTCTGCATCCTCTGTTTTACCGAGAACATATTTTGCAGCACCTTCGCCTGCAGTCTGGCTTTCGAGGGTTACATAGTCAACAAGGTCGTGAACATGAAGAACGTTGCCGCAAGCGAAAACGCCTTTGTGAGATGTTTCCCTGTATTCGTCAACAACAGCGCCGCTTGTTATGGGGTCAAGCTCAATTCCGACTGCTCTTGTAAGCTCGTTTTCGGGGATAAGACCGACAGAAAGAAGGAGGGTATCGCATTCGATATATTCTTCAGTACCGGGAATCGGTCTGCGGTTTTCGTCAACCTTTGCGATTGTAACGCCTTCAACTCTTTCGCTGCCGTGAATATTAACAACGGTACAGCTTAAATGAAGGGGAATGTTGAAATCGTCAAGGCACTGAACAATATTTCTTGTAAGACCGCTTGAATATGGCATAAGCTCACAAACGCATTTAACCTCTGCGCCTTCAAGTGTCATACGGCGTGCCATGATAAGACCGATATCGCCGGAGCCGAGAATAACAACCTTTTTGCCGGGCATATAGCCGTCGATGTTAACATATTTCTGCGCTGTACCTGCGCTCATAACGCCTGAAGCTCTTGTGCCTGCAATGTTGAGTGCGCCTCTGGGTCTTTCACGGCAGCCCATTGCAAGAATAACAGCTTTTGCCTGAATTTCAAGAAGACCGTCCTGCTTATTGATTGCATAAACAACATTGTTTTCGGTGATTTCAAGAGCCATTGTGTCGGTTTTGTATTCGATTTTTTGCTCATCAACAAGCTGAATGAATCTGTCGGCATATTCGGGACCGGAAAGCTCCTCGCCGAAATAGTGCAGACCGAAGCCTGTGTGAATGCACTGTTCAAGGATGCCGCCGAGAGTCTCAGCTCTTTCAAGAATAAGAATGCTGTCAACGCCGCATTCCTTTGCTTTAAGAGCAGCAGCCATGCCGGCGGGACCTCCGCCGATTACAACTATATCATAATTAAGCATATTCTCCGCCTCACTTTGTTCTTTCATAAAGAATTTTGGAATTGCCGCCGAATTTGGTAATTTCGTTGATTTCAACGCCAAGCTCGCGTGCGAGAAGCTCAACAACCTTTGAGCCGCAGAAGCCGCCCTGGCAGCGACCCATGCCTGCTCTTGTTCTGCGCTTCACGCCGTCAACATCTCTTGCGCCTGCGGGGGCATGGATAGCGTCAAGGATTTCACCCTCTGTTATTGTTTCACAGCGGCAGATAATTCTGCCGTAGGCGGGGTTCTTTTCAATGAGTGCTTTGCGTTCCTCGTTGCTCATGTGTCTGAAGCGAACAGGTTCTTCTCTGTCAGGCTTGAAATCGCTCTTTTCTTCGCAATCAAGAGCTTTGATAATCATATCCTTAACATAAATTGCAATGGCAGGTGCGGAGGAAAGACCGGGGGATTCGATGCCTGCAACGTTAATGAATTGGTTGTTTTTTTCACTTGGCTCGATTATGAAATCATCTCTGTCGCAGTGTGCTCTGAGACCTGCAAAAGAAGTTATAACCTCTCTTGTTGTGAGGCAGGGGACCGACTTCTTAGCAATCTCAAGAACCTGCGAAAGTGTATCGGCGCAGGTTGCAACATCGTTTTTATCGTCAATGTCTATTGCGCTTGGACCGAGCAGGAGGTTGCCGTCAACCGTCGGAGTAACAAGAATGCCCTTGCCCATTTTGGAGGGGCACTGGAAAATCGTATGGTTTGCGAGCTTGCCGACAGACTTGTCGCAAAGCATGTATTCTCCTTTTCTGGGTGTTGTGTGAACGGAGGTGTCGCCGATGAGAGCAGCTATTTCGTCGCAATAAACGCCTGCTGCGTTAATTATGTATTTAGCAGTGATTTCGCTCTCGCCGTTTGAAAGTGAGAATGAACTGCCGTTAAAATCAATTTTCTTAACCTCAAAGTTGCGGATAAATTCAACGCCGTTAACAACTGCGTTTTCTGCGGCAGCAATTGTCAGCTCATAGGGGCAAACTATGCCTGCGGAGGGTGCCCAAAGAGCAGCTTTGGCTTCGTCACTGATATAAGGTTCTGCTTCATGAAGCTTTGCAGCATCATAAATTTCAAGTCCGGGTACGCCGTTGGTGTTTCCTCTTTCAAGAAGCTCCTTAAGAGTTTCAACCTCTTCGTCTGAAAAAGCAACAACAAGTGAGCCGATGGGCTTAAAAGGAACGGAAAGAGTTTTACAAAGCTCGGGCATGATTGCGGTGCCTTCAACGTTAAGCTTTGCTTTGAGTGTACCGGGCTTTGCGTCAAAACCTGCATGCACTATTGCGCTGTTTGCTTTTGAAGTGCCCATTGCCATGTCGTTATGCTTCTCAACAAGAGCAACTTTAATGTTGTAGCGGCTCAGTTCACGGGCGATAAGCGACCCGATAACGCCTGCGCCGACAACGGCAACATCATAATTCATTAACAAGACCTCCGTCATAAATAATTTTCCGTTGAATATTATATCACAACACATTGTCCAAAACAATAGTTTTTTTAGACAAACAGACTTGTTTGTCGGATTTTGAAAACATCGCAGAGTTCTGATTGAAAAATGAAAAATAAATCTATGGATATATTGACAAAATGATAAAATTAAGGCACAATATTATGGTATAATTTTATTTTGAGAGGACGCTGAAAAATATGATGACGGATATTGAAATCGCTCAGTCTGTTGAAATGAAGCCCATAACCGAGATTGCCGATACCGCAGGAATTGACAGAAAATATCTTGAACAGTACGGCAGCTATAAAGCAAAGGTTGACCTTTCGATTCTCAAGGAAAATGAGAAAAAAGAAGGCAAGCTTGTTCTTGTAACCGCAATCACTCCTACCCCCGCAGGTGAAGGAAAGACAACAACTACCATCGGTCTTGCGGATGGCATGAAGAGAATCGGCAAAAATGTTATGGTTGCCCTTCGTGAGCCCTCACTCGGCCCCGTATTCGGCGTTAAAGGCGGCGCAGCTGGCGGCGGATATGCTCAGGTTGTTCCCATGGAAGATATCAATCTCCATTTCACGGGTGACTTCCACGCAATCGGTGCTGCAAACAACTTGCTTGCAGCTATGCTTGATAATCATATTTATCAGGGAAATGCACTCAATATAGACCCCAGAAGAATTACTTGGAAGCGTTGCGTTGATATGAACGACAGACAGCTCCGTTTTGTTACCGACGGTCTTGGCGGCAGAGTAAACGGTGTACCCAGAGAAGACGGCTACGATATCACTGTTGCTTCCGAAATCATGGCAGTTCTCTGCCTCGCAACTTCGATAACAGACCTCAAAGAGCGTCTTTCGAGAATTATTGTTGGCTATACCTATGATGAAAAGCCCGTTACTGCAGGTCAGCTCAACGCTGCAGGTGCAATGACAGCTCTGCTCAAGGACGCATTAAAGCCCAATCTTGTTCAGACACTTGAAGGTACTCCTGCTCTTGTTCATGGCGGACCCTTTGCAAATATAGCTCACGGCTGTAATTCTGTTATGGCAACAAAGCTTGCGATGAAGCTCGGCGATTATGCTATCACCGAAGCGGGCTTTGGTGCTGACCTCGGCGCAGAAAAATTCCTTGATATCAAGTGCCGCTATGCGGGACTTACTCCCAGCGCAGTTGTTATCGTTGCAACTATCAGAGCACTCAAAATGCACGGCGGCGTGCCCAAGACTGAGCTTAACAGCGAAAACCTCGAAGCTCTCGAAGAGGGTATTCCCAATCTTCTCCGCCATGTTTCCAATATCAAAAATGTTTATAAGCTTCCCTCGGTTGTTGCTGTTAACCGTTTCCCGACTGATACTGATGCAGAGGTTCAGCTTGTTATAGATAAGTGCAAGGAACTCGGCGTAAACGTTGTCCTTTCTAACGTATGGGCAGAAGGCGGCAAAGGCGGCGAGGAGCTTGCAAAAGAGGTTGTTGCTCTTTGTGAACAGCCCAATGATTTCACATTCTCCTATGAGCTTGACGGTTCAATCGAAGATAAGATTGAAGCGGTTGTTAAAAAGGTTTACGGCGGTGACGGTATAAGCATTCTTCCTGCTGCAAAGAAGCAGATTGCAGCTCTTGAAGCTATGGGATATTCAAATCTTCCTGTCTGCATGGCAAAAACGCAGTACAGCTTCTCTGATGACCCGACAAAGCTTGGCGCACCGGAGAATTTTACCGTTACAATCAAAAATGTTAAAATTTCCGCAGGTGCAGGCTTTATTGTTGTTCTCACAGGCGATATAATGACCATGCCCGGTTTGCCCAAGGTTCCCGCTGCTGAAAAAATTGATGTTGATGAAAACGGAAAAATCAGCGGACTTTTCTAATCTAATATAAAATATTCCGCTCGGATTCGTTTGAATTCGGGCGGTTTTCTCTGTTGTTTATGATTAATATAATGTAATAGTATACACTAAATGTTTTAAATTATATATTTTTCATAACAAAATATTGAGTTTTTATTGCAATAAAAATTAAATATGGTATAATATTTAACATGGCAAATTGCGTTTAATACGCATTCTATGAGGAATAATAACTGTGTTTTATTTTCTGAAAGGATGCATGTTGAATGAAAAATGAAAAAAATAAAAAGAATAATTTCTTCCTTCCGTCTCCGCCCTGGCAGTCGCCTGATTGGAGTAGCGGCGGTAACGGCGGAGGAGAAGAGTCTTCGGTGTTAAGTAATATAATAGAATCAGGCTCGGTAACCGTTCGGAAAGGTGAGCATCTTATTCACTGCTTAACAATAATAGGTCAGATTGAGGGGCATTATATTCTGCCTGCGCAAAATAAAACAACAAAATATGAGCACGTAATACCTCAGCTTGTCGCAATTGAAGAAAGCGATGAAATTGACGGCTTGATAATGATTTTAAACACTGTCGGCGGCGATATAGAGGCCGGTCTTGCGATAGCTGAATTGGTGGCAGGTATGAAAACGCCAACGGTTTCGCTCGTTCTCGGCGGAGGGCATTCAATCGGTGTTCCTCTTGCTGTTTCGACCGATAAATCGTTCATAACGCCTTCTGCAACAATGACCATTCATCCCGTGCGCATGAACGGACTTGTGCTCGGTGTTCCTCAAACTCTTTCGTATTTTGAGCAGATGCAAGAGAGAATTGTGCGCTTTGTTTCCGATAATTCCGGAATATCGCCTGACAGATTCCGTGAGATGATGCTTGCAACAGGAGAGCTTGTTATGGATGTAGGAACCGTTTTGAGCGGTGAAGCAGCAGTCAAAGAGGGACTTATTGATTCTCTCGGAAGTCTTTCCGATGCGCTTAATTGCCTGTATGAAATTATTAATGAAAAAGAAAATGATACTAATACTCCGAAAGGATGAAACAAATGGCAAATTCCCAAAAGAAAAAAACAACAGCAGCAAAGAAAAAAACTTCAGCAAACACAAAATCATCCCCGAAACAGGCTGCAAATAAAGAAGTTTCTGCAACGGTAAAACGTCAGAAAGCCGCAATTATTCTGATGGCCGTGGCTGTTTTTATTGCGGCCGTTGTATTTATCAAGGGTGAAAGTGTGTGGCTGAACATGCATAACGGTATGTTTGGCATATTCGGTTTCTGTGCATATGTTGTTCCTGCTGTGCTTATCTATATGGCGGTTATTCTTGCGAAGGACAAGCCTATTGGCAGTATTGCCGCAAATCTGACTACAACCGCAGCTTTTGTTGCTCTGCTCAGCGGAGCTATACATATTTTTGCAAATGATGCCGATTATCTCAGCCAAACAGGACTCAATGTGCAGTTTTCTGATGTATGGGCTGATGCACCCTCGCTTGCAAGCGGAGGGTTATTCGGCGCATTTTTCGGCGGACTTGTTGCGCGTCTTTTCGGAAAGGTCGGTGCTGCAATAACCTTTGTTTTGCTTATTATTGTTGTTGTTATGCTTCTTACAGGAACAACGCTTTCAACTCTTTTCAATGCTATAAGAAAGCCGGTTAAAAAAGTCAGCGATCTTACCAACGAAAAGCTTGAGCAGAATGCTCTTCGCCGTGAACAGGAAGAGCTGGAGAGAGAAAAAGAAAAAGAGGCGGAAGCTGCAAAAAAGCCTTTCAGTCCGCCCAAAAAGCCAACTGTATCGGTTGAAAGCTTTGAGGATAATTTCATAACAGACGAAACAACATTTGCTTCGGTTGAAGAATCGCCCGTGCCCGAGATTCCGGTTGTAAGGTTGCCTGATTCAACTCAGAGCGATATCGTTGAAGAAACCATAGAAACTGCTGTAGCAGAAGAAAAATCGAGAAAGAAAAGAAAGTCTGCGCCTCCCATGCCCAACGGTGAACCTGTTGAAGATGATTTTGATGAAGATGATATTCCTGTTGAAATTCTTCCCGAAGATGAGCAGGAAAAGCCTGATTATGTTTTTCCGTCGATTGATCTTCTCAATCTTGTTGAAAGAGAAGGCTCAACGGACAGCATGACCGAAATGCAGATCGGCGCAAAGAAGCTTGTTGCAACTCTTGAAAGCTTCAAAATCAACGCTGAGGTTACCAATATATGCCGCGGTCCTTCGGTAACAAGATATGAGCTTGTACCCGAAGCAGGCGTAAGAATCAATAAAATTACCGGCCTTGCAGATGATATCGCTCTGCGCCTTGCAGCGACAAGTGTCCGTATCGAAGCTCCCATTCCAGGCAAGGCAGCTATCGGTATTGAAATTCCCAACAGCGCAAAATCAATGGTTTCCATGCGTGAAATTATTGATACACCCGATTTCAGAGATGCAAAGAGTAAGCTTAATGTTGCTCTCGGTAAGGATATAACGGGCAATATTATCTGTGCTGACCTTGCAAAAATGCCACACCTTCTTGTTGCGGGAACAACAGGCTCAGGTAAATCTGTTTGCCTTAACTCAATGATTGTCAGCATTCTTTATAACGCCTCTCCTGACGAGGTCAAGCTTCTTATGATTGACCCCAAAATGGTTGAATTTACTATTTATAACGGCATTGCTCATCTTGAAGTTCCCGTTGTTTCCAACCCCAGAAAAGCTGCAGGTGCTCTCGGTTGGGCTGTCGGCGAAATGGAAAAGCGCTACAAGCAGTTCTCCGAGAACAGCGTCAGAGATATCAAGGGCTTTAATAAACTTTGCGAAACAAGAGATGATCTTGTAAAGATGCACCACATTGTTATATTCATCGATGAACTTTCAGACCTTATGATGGTTTCGCCCAAAGAGGTTGAAGATTCAATCTGCCGCCTTGCTCAGATGGCAAGAGCTGCGGGTATTCATCTTGTAATTGCAACTCAGAGACCTTCTGTAGATGTTATTACAGGTATTATCAAAGCGAATATTCCCAGCCGAATTGCGCTTTCTGTTTCATCACAGATTGACTCAAGAACAATTCTTGACTCTGTCGGTGCTGAAAAATTGCTCGGTAACGGTGATATGCTCTTTAATCCTGTCGGTGCATCAAAGCCCACCCGTGTTCAGGGATGCTTTATTTCCGATGCAGAGGTTGAACGTGTTGTAAATCATATTAAATCGCAGGCACAGACAACTTATAACGAAGAAACAATTCATGAAATCGAAGCAAAAGCTGCTGCAGCCGAAAATGCCAAGAAAAAGGTTGCCGATGACGATGATGATGCAGATTGGGATCCTATGCTTAATGATGCAATTGAGGTTGTTGTCAATGCAGGCGGAGCCTCAACAACAATGCTTCAGAAAAAGCTTAAGCTTGGCTATGCAAGAGCTTCCAGAGTTATGGATCAGCTTGAGGAAAAGGGCATCGTAGGTCCTTCAGAGGGCGCAAAGCCGAGAGCTGTCCTTGTTACGAAACAGCAGTGGTATGAGATGCAAGCTCTTTCTGACGGTGCCGGAGTACCCAGCATAGATGATGTTTTTGCAGATGATGACGATTATTCCGGAGCGGATGATGATTTTGAATAATTCAAACGGATTTTTGCCTATTACAAAAGAAGATATGACCGCAAGGGGATGGGAGCAGGCTGATTTTGTTTATGTCAGCGGTGATGCTTATGTTGACCATCCTGCTTTCGGCGCGGCTATAATCACAAGGGTGCTTGAAAATGCAGGCTTCAGGGTTGCTTTTCTTGCTCAGCCCGATTGGCGCACAACGGTAGATTTTATGCGCTTTGGTAAGCCTCGCTTAGGCTTTCTTGTGAGCAGCGGTAACATTGATTCAATGGTTGCTCATTATACCGCTGCAAAGAAAAAACGCAGTTCGGATTATTATAGCCCTGGCGGCAAATTCGGCTTGCGACCCGACAGAGCTGTTATAGTTTATTGCAACAAAATCAGAGAAGCTTACGGCGATATTCCCATTGTTATCGGCGGCCTTGAAGCTTCTCTTCGTCGGTTTGCCCACTATGATTATTGGGATGATAAAATCCGCCGTTCAATCCTTATTGACGCTCAGGCAGATTTGCTTTCATTCGGTATGGGTGAGCGTTCGATGGTTGAAATAGCACAAAGGCTTGATGCGGGCGAGAATATATCCGATATCCGTGATATAAGAGGCACTTGCTACAGTGTTGATGTGCGTGAAACTCCTTATTACGGAACGGAATGTCCGTCTTTTGAAAATGTTTGCAATTCCAAAAAAGAATATGCGGTATCCTGCCGCATTCAGCAGGATGAACAGGATTTTTTCAGGGGCAGAGCTGTAAGGCAGCGTCACGGCAGCAGAATGCTTGTGCAGAATCAGCCCGCTCTTCCTCTTTCACAGGAAGAGCTTGATTCGGTTTATGATTTGCCTTTTATGCGCACGTATCACCCTGTGTATGAGTCTATGGGCGGTGTGCCCGGAATTGAAGAGGTGCGTTTTTCAATTGCTCATAACAGAGGCTGCTTTGGCGGCTGTAATTTCTGCTCACTTGCTTTTCATCAGGGCAGATATATAACCGCAAGAAGCAAAGAATCTATTGTTAAAGAAGCTAAACTTTTAACCGAATTACCCGATTTCAAGGGGTATATTCACGATATAGGCGGCCCGACCGCCAATTTCCGCAGACCGTCATGCGACGGTCAGGAGAAACGGGGACTTTGCAAAGGCAAAAAATGCCTTGCACCTGCTATTTGTCCCAATTTAAAATCAAACCATGAGGAATACCTTGATATTCTCCGCACGGTGCGCGCTTTACCTAAGGTGAAGAAGGTGTTTATCCGCTCCGGCATCAGATATGATTATATGCTTGCCGATAAAAACGACTCATTCTTCAAAGAGCTTGTTGCTCATCATGTAAGCGGTCAGCTTAAGGTTGCCCCCGAGCATTGCTCGGCAGCGGTTCTTGATAAAATGGGTAAACCGCATATTGAAGCTTATCTCGAATTTTCAAAAAGATATTTTAAATACACAAAAAAAGAGGGTAAGGAGCAGTATCTTGTGCCTTATCTTATGTCCTCGCACCCCGGCAGCACTCTCAAAGAGGCTGTTGAGCTTGCATTGTTCCTCAAAAAAATCGGAATAAGACCTGAGCAGGTGCAGGACTTTTATCCTACACCCGGCACGGTTTCAACCTGTATGTTTTATACCGGTCTTGATCCCTATACCATGAAAGAGGTTTATGTTGCAAAAGACCCTCACGAAAAAGCTATGCAGAGAGCGCTGTTGCAGTATTTCAATCCTAAGAATGCCGATCTTGTTCGTGAAGCACTTCGTAAAGCAGGCAGGCACGATTTGATAGGCTACGGTGACAGATGCCTTATAATTCCGAAAAAACAAACAACTCAGCAAAATACAGAAAGGGGAAAACGATTTAATGGCAAGAGGAAAAAAACTAAATAAAAAGCTGATATATTTAATCATAATTTTAGTTGTTGCAGTATGTTCTGTTTTTGGCTTGGATAACTACGATAAAGTTTTTGATGAAGAATATCCGTGGGAATCATCCGAAACTGTTACAATAGATATGCTCAATGTTCACTACATTGATGTAGGTCAGGGAGATTGCTCACTTGTTGAGTGTCAAGGTAAATATATGCTGATTGATGCGGGTGAAAACGGTCACGAAACAGAAGTCATCAATTATCTCCGTTCTCTCGGTATTAAAAAGCTTGATTACATCATTGCCACCCATCAACACTCCGATCACATAGGCGGTTTGCCGGAGGTTATTGAAGAATTCGGTATGGATAATATAATTATGCCGAGGTTAACTGAAAAGCAAACTCCAACAAACAGCACTTATAAAGAATTTCTTAAAGCTGTGCAGAATTCAGGGGCAAAGGTTATTGCCTCAAAAGTGGGTTCATCATATACTCTCGGCGATGCAACTTTTGAAATTTTCGGCCCTGTAACCAATGATGCCGAGGATATCAACAATATGTCTGTTGTTGTCAAAGTGTCCTACGGTGAAAACTCCTTCTTATTCACGGGCGATACGGAAACTGAGGAAGAAAAGGAAGTTCTTGATACGGGCGCAGACCTTGACTGTGATGTTCTTCATGCAGGCCATCACGGTTCATATACCTCGTCCTGCAAAGAATTTCTTAATGCGGCGACGCCCGAAATATGCGTTATAAGTTGCGGCGAGGATAACGACTACGGTCATCCTCATGATGCGGCGATTAAACGGATTAAAAAGCATACAGATGAGATTTACAGAACAGATATCTGCGGCAGCATAGTAATTCAGAGCGACGGAATTAATCTCAACGTTACATATGAAAATCAGTGAGGTGATTTTGAATGTTTTACAGCATTGACAGAATTGAAGAAGAAGTCGCTGTCTGCATAGGTGACGGTGAAGAAATTCTGCTTCTTTCAACAGAGCAAATAATCGGCAGTTACTGCGAAGGCAGCATAATCCGTGAGAATGATGACGGATATTATATTGTTGATGAAGACGAGGAATTAAAACGCAGAAGCGAAAATTTCAATCTTGCAGAGAGTCTTTTCACGGAGTAAAAGTAAATAATTTTTAAATTAAGGCAGGATTATTCATTTTTTACTTGAATAATCCTGCTATTTATTATATAATACAAAATATATGCTCAATATGGAGGAATACGGCTTGTCAGCAGTTTCAAATAAAAAATCGGTTGCAGTTCCTGCAGAAGAAATTCAGCGTCAGAAGGAATATACACAGCTTGTTCGAAGTATCATAGACAGTCGCTTTGATGCGCCGCCCAAGGCTTTTGTTCACACTTACGGCTGTCAGGGCAATGTTGCAGACGGTGAACGACTCAAAGGTATGCTTGAAGAAATGGGTTATGAACTCATTGAAGAGCTTGAAGGCGCAGATTTGGTTCTTTATAATACCTGTGCAATCAGAGAACATGCGGAGGACAGGGTTTTCGGTAATGTCGGCGCGCTTAAAAGCATGAAATCCGCAAATAAGGAAATGAAAATTCTTCTTTGTGGTTGTATGATGCAGCAAGAGCATGTCGCTCAGAAAATAAGAAAGAGCTATCCGTTTGTTGACATTGTTTTCGGAACTCATGTTATCCACAGACTTCCCGAATTTCTTTATACAAGCTTCAGCAAGGGTAAAAAGGTTTATGAGTTGCCCGATGCAGACGGTGTAATAACAGAAGAGCTTCCTGTGCACCGTGACAGCAGCTTCAAAGCCTGGCTTCCCGTAATGTACGGCTGCAACAACTTCTGCAGCTATTGTATTGTGCCTTATGTCAGGGGCAGAGAGCGTAGCAGAGACCCTGAAACAATTGTTGAAGAGGCAAAGCGGCTTGTTGCTCAAGGCTATAAAGAAATAACCCTTCTCGGTCAAAATGTTAATTCATACGGCAAATATCCCGATTACGGCTGCAATTTTGCCGAGCTTCTCAGAAGGCTTAATGCAATTGATGGTGATTTTATAATCCGCTTTATGACATCTCACCCTAAAGACTGCACCTATGAGCTGCTT
>JBGVNA010000124.1:0-11091 GCA_045125175.1 Acutalibacteraceae bacterium | reverse complement strand
TTATTCCCTATACTGCTGAAGTTCTGGCAGAGGTTAGGGGAGTAACGGCGCAGGAAATCCTTGATTTAACAAGGAAGAATGCAAACACTCTTTTCGGATTGGAGCTTTAAAAATGTTTTTACACGAAAAAACCTATGATATAGATGAGCTTGTGAGGCATAATTTGCATATTCATACCCGCTTTTCACGTTGTGCAAACAAAGAAATGCTTGCAAGAGATATCGTAAAAACAGCAGAGGCGGCGGGGCTTGAAATGATTGCAATGACCGACCATAATTATATTTTCAAGCAGAATGCAGTTGCGCAGCAGAGATATGATATTCTCCGTGAAATTGCAGATATGGAAACAAACGTTAAGGTTTATGTCGGCGCAGAGCTTTCGGCATACGGTATCGGTAAATTCGCCGATGATATCGCCTGTGATAATTCCCTTGATTACAGACTTTACACGATAAATCATTATCATCAGGATTACTGGGAGCATCCTGAGGTCAAAACCCCGAGAGCCTATGCTGAACATATGCTTGCCATTGCCGATTGTGTTATTGAAAGCGGCAGAGCGGATTGCTTTGCGCACCCGTTCATGGCAGGGTATATCCATGCATTTGAAGATTTTCACGAAGTGACAAAGGCTTTTACGGATAACGAGCTTGGCGATATAATGGAAAAGGCAAACAAGCGTGAAATTGCCTGGGAAATCAATGTTCCTGCAGTTATGGGTGACCCTGAATTTCATCATCGGTATTTCAATATCGGTAAAGAAGTCGGTGTTGTTTTTAATATGGGCACTGATGCGCATAAGCTTTGCAACATCGACCCGAAGCAGTTCGCAGATAAATTAAAAGCGATACTTTATTAAAAATAAACTCCCGATAACTCTGAGTTATCGGGAGAATTTTTACGCCTTATTTTCAAGCTTTTCTTTTTTCTTTATTCTCGTATTAACAAGCTGAGACAGCAAGCAATAGAGCACGGCGCAGGTCGGTACGCTTAAAAGTATGCCGAGAACTCCGCCTACAGTGCCGCCGATTGAAACGGCAGTCAGCACCCAAATGCCAGGAAGACCAACGGATTTGCCCACAACCTTGGGATAAATGAGATTGCCCTCAAGCTGCTGAAGAATAACAATGAAAACAACAAACCATATTGCTTTCATCGGGTCGTCAAAAAGAATAAGGAATGCGCCGATTGCAGTTCCGATAAATGCGCCGAAAACGGGAATGAGTGCCGTGAAACCGACAAGCACGGATATAACCGCCGCATACGGCATTTTGAAAATCAGCATGCCTATGAAGCACAGAACGCCGATTATAACAGCTTCCGTAAGCTGACCCGTAACAAAGCTTGTGAAGGTTCTGTCAACGATTTCAACAAAGTTCACAATGCGGTCAATATCGTTCTTTTTGGGCAGAAAAGCCTGCATAAGCTTCTTTGCCTGAGCGGAAAGCTTTTCTTTCTGAGCAAGCAGATAAATTGAAAACGCAATTGCAACAATCAGGTTAACGATACCGTTAACAAGAGAGCCTGTAAATGTGAGTGTTTTGTCAACTATGCCGCTGTCATTGATAAAGTTTTTAACTGTATCAAGAATTTTATCGGTGTTAAAGGACATTTCGGGAAGTGTTACCCCGTGGCTTGCTGCAAAATCAACAAGTTTTTCAATCCATATTTGAGCTTGCGCAGCATACTGAGGCACCGCTTTAATAAGGTTTTCAAGGGTGTTCATAAACTCGGGCAGAATCATAAACACTAATGCAAATAAGAAACCGATAATTATAATCATGCTGAGCAAAAGGCATACAGGCCGTCTTGCTTTGCTGCGTATTTTTTCTTTGCTCTTTTTGAAGATTTTATCAAAAAGCTTTTCGAGAGGGCGCATAAGAACATTGGTTATAAATGCAAAGCAAAAACCCATGATAAAAGGTGAGATCAGCGAAAAAAATCCGCTTATGATGCCCGAAACCTTGTCGGTGTTGTTTATTCCCCAAGCGAAAAGAATAATAAATACCGCAGCGGCAACGATATACTTTATCGTTTTGCGGTTGAATTCAAAAATGATTTTTCCGTTTGATTTTTCTTTATTTGCCAAATCGTCAATTCCGCTGTTTTCGGAAATTACGCTTTCGATAAGTTCCTTTGATGTCGGCTCTTTGGGTGAGTCGGGAACTTGATTGTTATTTTTCATGTTTATTTCAATCCTTTAAAATTGATATATAAAATTTTACATTTTATTTATCTAAAAGTCAATATTCACGAAATAAATATGTGTTATTATTTGCTCTGCACTTGCCTTGAAGGGCAGATTGTGATATAATTTCAACAGCTATAAAACGGAGGCAGTGAAAATGTTTAAAAGAATTTTAGCTGCGGCAGCGGTCGCTTTATTTGTTATCGGCATGTCATCTTGCAGTTTGGACGGAAATGTTCATGAGAAGCCGGATAATGCCGGGTTTTCAGTAACGCAAAAAGAAACCCGAATTCATAATAATTTTAAAGATACTCTGCCTGAGTTTGATTTTGACAGTGACCCCGTTGAGAAATACGATGAGGGTTTGAGCTATACTTTCAGTGCCAAATGCTCTGCGGGAAAATATGACAGATACATCAATAAAGTGAAAAAATCGGGATACGAAAACAATCCCGTTTCGGCATACGGATATTATGCTGCATATAATGCAGAGAATTATTATGTTGAAATAACCCTTGTGGATGAATTGATTACCGTATTCGTAAAAAGAACCTGATAAAACGGGAGTGTACCATCATTTGGCACACTCCCGTTAATTTTACAGTATTATGCAAATCAATCCGCTGCAGCCTTCATTAATAACCCTTTCAAGTGTTTCGCGGAGCTTAAGCCTCGCATCGCCCGGCATTCTGTAAAGCTTATTGTGGAGCCCTTCGTTAACAAGCTGATGAAGCGAAGTGCCGAAAATGTTGGACTGCCATATCATCGAGGGATTTTCTTCAAATTCTTTAAGCAAATACTTTATAAGCTCTTCTGATTGCGATTCAGAGCCGACTATTGGAGCAACCTCTGTTTGAATATCCGCCCTCATGATGTGCAGCGACGGTGCGCTTGCTTTAAGCCTGACTCCGTATCTTCCGCCCTGCTTCATGATTTCGGGCTCTTCAAGCGTGAGGTCGTCAACATCAGGCAAAACTATTCCGTAGCCGGTTGCTTCAACCTCATCGAGGGCATTCTGAATGCGCTTGTAACCGCTCTGAGCAGCTGAAAGCTCTTTCATGCGCTTCATAAGCTCCTGTTCGTTTTCAACGGCAATTCCGGTTTCTTCTTCAAGTATTTTAAAGAAAAGATTCGGCTTAAGTGCAACAGTGATTTTTGCGCTTCCTGTTGAAAGGTCCATGTTGTCAACCGATGATGCAGATATATGCTCATGCTCAGCAATGATTTGTGCAAAGCCATTAACGTCACGCACTCTTTTTAACTCGCCTGCGAGTGAGCTGATTTTGCCGAAAATGTCTGACCTGAGCCAGTGATCTTTATTCAATGCCGTTATCCAGCCCGGCAGGTCGACTTTAACCTCTTTTATTGGGAATTCAAACAGCACCTGCGAAAGAATGTTGCTGATTTCGTTCTGATTTAATTCAAGGCAGTTTACGGGTACAACAGGTACTCCGTAGCTGTCCGTAAGGCCTGATGCAAGAGATATGGCGGCGGGAGAGGCAGGCTCTTTGCAGTTAAGCAAAACAATAAAAGGTTTGTTGAGTTCCTGCAGTTCGCTGATAACTCTTTTCTCTGCTTCGGCGTATTCGGCTCTGGGAATTTCACTTATTGAGCCGTCGGTTGTAATAACAAGTCCTATGGTTGAATGTTCGGAAATGACTTTCTGCGTGCCGATTTCAGCCGCCATGTTAAAGGGGATTTCCTCTTCAAACCAAGGAGTTTTAACCATTCTCGGTGTTTCGCCTTCAATATATCCGAGAGCAGAGGGTACGATGTAGCCTACGCAGTCAATCATCCTGACTTTCATCTTGGATTTTGATGGCAGAGCAATTTCAACCGCATCCTCGGGGATGAATTTCGGTTCTGTGGTCATGATTGTTCTGCCTGCGGATGACTGTGGCAGTTCGTCTGTTGCACGCTCTCTGCGCTGTTCGTCGGTAATATTCGGCAGCACCATTGATTCCATGAATTTTTTAATGAATGTTGATTTCCCTGTTCTGACAGGGCCTACAACGCCGATGTAAATGTCACCGCCCGTTCTTGCGGCGATATCCTGATAAATATTGCTGTTTGCCATTACAAGTCCTCCGAATTCTCTGTTTTGTTATTGCTTCTGTAAACTCTATGCGGAAACGGGACAATGTATGACAAGCAAAAGTAATGAGCTGCCTCACTTTTCTTGTGAGACAGCTCATCGTTATTATCCGAAAATTGATTCTTTAATAAGAGTTGCGGCAGAGGTGATGATAATTTCTTCGTCGCTGCGTGTTTCAACGGCTATTTTTCCGTTGGCAGGTGATAATCCGTCATTGTTTATTTGCATAAACTGCGGATACTGTTTGCTTGAACGGACTGTGGGCTGACCGTCATAACGTATTGCCCATTCGATGAATTCACAATATTCGTCGTCAAAATCATTGTGGCCGTTTCCGCTGATAAACCATGTGTATTCAGGAAATGCGCAGGTTGATGCGTCAATGATGTTTTCGGGAGAAACATGGTTGTGACCGCATGTTTTTTTAGCCTGCTTGTAGCCGTTGCCGAGAGTTTCGGTAATTGGGGCGCAGGTTGCTCCGAGGCTCATATATTCGGTGTCAATAAGATAATCTGACTGGGAAGCTTTTGAACATGTGACGGGAATTGATGAAATATTGTATCCCGCAGAAATTACAATGTCTGTACCGTTTGCCTTTGCTTTTTTGAGAAGCTTGGCAGCGTTTGTCTGAATATTATCGTGATAATAGTCTGTTTTTTCTATAAGTTTTTCATATTTTTTATTGTTGCCGAACATTGCTTCTTTTGCTGCTTCATAATCTTCGACGGGAACGAAAGACCAGACTCCGGGCATTGTTCCGAGCAGGTCAACGAGGCATTCGTCATATATTCTGTTGAGTTCTTCGTCAAGAATTTTCTGAACGTAATTCAATGCGCCGTCAATTATACCGTACTGATTGATAAGAGAAATTATTGAAACGATAAGACGGCTCTGCGCATCTTCGAATCCCATAATTCCTTTGATATATTCTTCAAGAGCTTCGCCCTTGTGAGAAACAGAAACCTCTTTTGTAAAAAGAGCGCCGATGAGTGAAAGACCCTGATAAGCGGGAGAAAGACAGATTATCTTTTCAAGGTCATTACTGCCGTAAAGATGAAGATACGATATCATAAGGGTGTTGCCCTGGCTGTGGCATGCAAGAACAATTTTTTTATGACCGGTAAAGGTTTTGACATTATCAATATATTTTTTTAAGAGCTTTGCGTTGTCAACAGGCGAAAGACGCCAGTCATAGCTGAATTTGAAATAGCCCTCGTCCATATCACCTTCGGCTGCAAAAGCGGGGAATTTATGAGTATCGTCTGTAAGTGCGTTGTCTTCGTCAATGCCGCTGTTTTTTGGTGCTGTGCCATCAAGGTTAAGAGCAGCTCTTCCAAGCATTTTTTCGGCCGCTTTCATGGCATGTGTTCCGAATTTATCAAAGTTACCTGTGAAAAGTCCGCCCATGATTGCCATTGCCAGATCGGGCACGGCATCCGTAATAGCATTTGTTTCGGGAGGAAAAGCAGATACGGGTTCGTCTTTATCAAGGTCGGTGTAAATCGGGTCGCCAAAGCCGGGAACATATACAACGGGTGTCATATCGCATTTGCATTTTGCTTTGCCTGCAGAGGCAGGGGTTAAAAAAGTGAATATAAGAACAAACGCAAGGATAAAACTTAAAGCTTTTTTCATAATTAATACCTTCCCTTTATTTTGTTTGCATATTCTGCAGCTTTGGCTGTAGCCAATTTGTCGCACCGTTCATTTTCGGGGTGGCCTGCATGGCCTTTGACCCAAACAATTTTGTATTCGTGTTTGCGTATTTCCGTTATAAGCTCCTGCCATAATTCGGGATTGAGAACGGGTTTTTTATCGGCTTTTTTCCATCCGTTTTTCATCCAGTTCCATATCCATCCCTGCAAAAAAGCGTCGGCAACATATTTTGAATCGGTATAAATCGTTATATCACACTTGAACTTAAGCTTTTTTAAAGCTTCAATAACCGCGGTAAGCTCCATGCGGTTGTTTGTAGTGGGGTTTTCTCCGCCGCAGAGTTCAATTTCATGTTCCCCGTAGCGCAGAATTGAGCCCCATCCGCCGGGACCCGGATTGCCTGAACATGCGCCGTCGGTAAAAATTTCAACTTTTTTCAGTTCTGACATATTTTTCTCCAAAATTTACATTTCTATAGGATTATATCATTTTTAATTTGAATAAACAATAGAGAAATCGGTTATTTTCAATATATTTTGCCAATAATATTGCCGAGAAATCTGAAAGGACTGATTTTATGAAAGCGGTAATTATGGCAGGCGGCGAGGGCAGCAGACTCAGACCGCTTACATGCACGCTGCCAAAACCCATGGCAAGAATTCTCGGCAAGCCCATCATTGAATATATTTTTGATGTTTTATGTGCAGGCGGTGTAACCGATGCGGCAGTGACTCTCGGATATCTTCCGCATGTTATTGAAAATTATTATGAGTCGGGCTATAAAAATCTGAACCTTGAATTTATAAAAGAGGATGAACCTCTCGGCACGGCGGGAAGTGTAAAAAATGCCGCTTCGGGTTTTGACGAACCTTTTATTGTAATCAGCGGTGATGCTCTGTGCAATTTTGATATTGAAAGAATCATGCTTTATCATAAGGCGAGCGGTGCAAAAATAACAATAGTCGGAACAGATGCCGCAGACCCCCGCGAATACGGGATTGTTAAGGTTGATAAGGATAACAGAGTGGTTGGCTTTGTTGAAAAACCGTCATGGAATCAAGCTGTGAGCAATCTTGCCAATACAGGCGTTTATGTTATAAATCCCGAGTGTCTTGAGCTTATTCCGAGAGGAAAAAAATATGATTTTGCGGCGGATTTGTTCCCGTTGATGCTTGAAAGGAATATGCCGATTTATTGTTATCACACAACTGATTACTGGTGCGATGTGGGCAATATCGAGGCATATCTTACTTGCCAGCGTGATGCCTTTGACGGCAAAATAAAAACGCCAGTCAGTTCAATCGCAAGCGGAATTTATGCGAAAAAAGAGTTGCCTAAAGGTGATTACAGCATTGTTCCGCCCATTTATATCGGTGAAAATGTTGAAATCGCCGAGGGTGCGGTTATCGGACCGTATGCAGTTATTGACGATAACTGCTTTATCGGTCAAAATGCAAAGGTGAGATATTCTTCAGTGCTTGAGAACAGTTGGCTTGCCTCCGGAGCATCGGTAACGGGTGCTCTTGTGTGCTCCGGTGCGGCACTTAAATGCAGAGCATCAATGTTTGAAGGCAGCGTTGCGGGATCGGGCTGTGTTATAGGTGAGGATTCGGAAATAAAGCCGCAAATTCATGTCTGGCCGGGTAAAATTGTCGGCAAGGGTGCGAGTGTAAGCACAAATTTAAAATACGGCAGCATAAAAGCCGATTTTTTGTGCGAAAACGGTATTGATGAAAAAGGCGGAACGAGGCTTAGTGCCGAAACGTGTGTGCGCCTGGGAACTGCTGTAGGCAGCACAAGTAATGGGTGCAACGTCGGCATAGCAAATGACGGCTCAAAAAGCGCAGAGGTTATGCAGCTTGCCGTTATGGCAGGTCTTGCGGGAGCGGGGAGTACCGTCCGAAATTTCGGTGAATGCTTTGAATCTCAGTTAAAGTTTCTTGTAAATTTCTGCGGTCTTGATGCAGGTCTGTTTATCAGCGGAAAAGAAAGCAGAGCTGTGAGAATATGCGGAGATGGCGGCCTTTCAATCCCTCGTTGCTTTGAACGTGAAATTGAAAACGGAATGTCGAAATGTGAGTTTAAAGAGGTTGCCGATGATGAAATAAAAGAAATTACCGATATGACGAGCGTGCGTCTGCTTTACGGTCAAGAGTTAATAAAGCAGGCTCCTTACGGCTTAAATGGTATAGGTGTAACCTTTGAAAGCGAAAACGAGAGTATAAAAAATCTTATTAAAAGCTGCGTATCAAAGCTGGGAGCTCATGAAAGCGATAAGCTTGTTTTTGAAATTGAAGAAAACGGTGCTAATCTTTGTGCAGTTACGGAGTCGGGCAGAATTAATCACGAAAAACTCCTTGCAATATGTTGCCTCAGTGAAATGCGCAACGGAAGGGATGTTGCCGTTCCGTATGATGCTCCTGCATTTCTTGATACACTTGCGGAAAGCTGCGGTAAAAAGATTTACCGTTACCTGAGCACTCCTGCAGATAATTCCGATTCAGCGGCAAGAAGGCTTGCTGCAAAGCAGGTTTTTGTTCGTGATGCGCTTTTTCTTGCGGTAAAGCTTCTTGCTATTATGAAAGAAAGAGAATGCAGCCTTGAAAGTCTTGCTGCGGAGCTTCCAGAAAAATATATAATCAGAAGAAGTGTTCAGATTGATTTTTCTCCTTCTTATCTGGCGGCGCTTGTTGGCGAAGAAAATGTCAGCCTGAAAAATAACTTTGAAGGAATAAAGGTTATACGCAACAACGGCAGGCTTCTGATTATTCCGGAAAGAAGCGGTGAGAGAGTAAGAGTTTTTGCTGAAGCTGATACAATGGAAGCTGCGGAAGAGCTTTGCGCCGATATTGAGGATATAATCAACACCGCATCCGATAAATGTTGACAGACTATTAATAATATATAAAATAATTTATTTTATATGTAAATCTTGACTTTGGCAGGTCAAAAGGGTAATATATACAGTGGGGCAGGAGCGTAATGCCTCACAGAACATAATTAACTGATTTGTTTGACGATATATTTCAAAATATTTTAGAAAAGGAGAAATTATGCAGAAAAAAAACAACAAGAATAGTTCATCTAAAGAAAATAATTTTAAAAATCAGCAGAAGAGCCGTAAATCTCAGAATACTCAGCAGAAGCAGAATAAAAAATCTTATTCAAAGCCCAGAAACGGCTCCGCAAAGAAATATAAGAAAACAGTTAATGAAACCCCCGTTAAAATTGCATTTCTCGGAGGATTAAACGAGGTTGGCAAAAATATGACTCTCTATGAGTATAAGGACGACATGTTTCTTGTTGACTGCGGCCTTGCTTTTCCTGACCCCGAAATGCTTGGTGTTGACCTTGTTATTCCCGATTTTTCTTATGTTGAAAAAAATGCCGATAAAATCAAAGGCATTATAATAACTCACGGTCATGAAGACCATATAGGCGGCCTTGCTTATCTTCTTAAAACCGTCAATATTCCTGTTTACGGAACAAAGCTTACAATCGGTCTTATTCAGGGTAAGCTTAAAGAGCACGGTTTGCTCAGCAGCGCAAAGCTTCACGAAATTGCACCCGGTGATGTTGTTAAACTGGGCGGCTTTGATGTTGAAGCCATTCATGTTAACCATTCAATTCCCGATGCAATCGCCCTTGCAATCAAATGCGAAACAGGTACCGTAATCCAGACGGGTGACTTTAAGATTGACAGCACTCCGATTGACGGCGGAATGATTGACCTTTCACGCTTTGCACAGCTTGGCGATGAAGGCGTGCTTTGTCTTCTTTCGGATTCAACCAATGCGGAAAGGGCGGGTTATACCGAAAGTGAACGCAAGGTCGGTGAATCATTCGAGGTTCTTTTCCGTAAAGCGGGCAAAAACAGGATTATAGTTGCAACCTTCGCATCCAATATACACAGGGTACAGCAGATAATCAACGTTGCTCATTCTCTCGGCAGAAAGGTTGCCATTATCGGCAGAAGCCTTGAAAATGTTGTAAACATCAGTGCTCAGCTCGGTTATCTTAATATCCCCGAAAATGTGCTTATAAACGCAGATCTGATTAATAAATATCCTGCAGAACAGCTTGTAATCATAACAACGGGCAGCCAGGGCGAGCCCATGTCGGCTCTTTCAAGAATGGCTTTTTCAGACCACAGAAAGGTTGAAATCCGTCCAAACGATTACGTGATTATTTCAGCAACGCCCATTCCCGGCAACGAAAAAACCGTCGGTAAGGTTGTTAATGAACTTCTTAAACTCGGTGCCCAGGTTATTTACGAGAAGATGTATGATGTTCATGTTTCGGGTCACGCCTGTCAGGAAGAGCTTAAGCTTATAATGGGTCTTGTTAAGCCAAAATATTTTATACCTGTTCACGGCGAACAGAAGCATCTGCGTAAGCATGCACTTCTTGCCGAGGGCATGGGAATTCAAAAAGACAATATTTTTATTGCGGATAACGGCTATGTTGCCGAATTAACGAATAAATCAATCAAAAATGCCGCTCCCGTTCCAGCAGGCAGGGTTTTTGTTGACGGCTACGGTGTGGGCGACGTAGGAAGCGTTGTTCTCAGGGACAGAAAGCATCTCGGTCAGGACGGTATCATCGTTGTTACCGCTTCCGTAGATTATGAAACAGGTCAGCTTATTGCGGGTCCTGAGGTGATTTCAAGGGGCTTTGTTTATGTTAAAGAGGCTGAGGAGCTCATCGCTCAGGCAAGAAAGGTTGCCGAAAAGTCGCTTGAAAGCTGCTATTACAGCAATATAAGCGATATTAACGCAATCAAGGGAAAGCTCAGAGATGCGGTGTCACACTTCGTTTATGAGCAGACGAAGAGAAGTCCCATGATTCTTCCCGTTATTATGGAGGTCTAAATGAAGTTCAAGGGTTTTTGGTATGACAGCTTGATGATTTGTCTGACTGCGGGCATTTCGGCGGTCTTTATTGCTATGACCGTTTTTGTTGAGCCGCGTCTTGCAATAGCCGAGTGTATTGCGTTTCTCATGGTGTGCGTCATTGCGGTTTACAGGGCGTTCTCTGCCAAAAACAGATATAAAAGATTTCTTCTTAAAACTTCACGAAAGCTTGATTTTACAGATCAAAAGGTGCTTTCAAATTTCCCGTTCCCCGTTGCAGTTTGCGATGAGGAGGGATA
>JBGVNA010000123.1:0-9016 GCA_045125175.1 Acutalibacteraceae bacterium | reverse complement strand
CGGAATATCAAGATAATCCTTCCGTTTTATTACAAGCTCTTTGGGGAGAGCGTAAAACAACGGAAGCCACGCAAGATGACTGTCCTGCGGAATGGTTATTATCTGATTCGGGAGTTTAACAATGTAACTTAAATTAGGGTTGTCCGATATAATTGCATCACCTCAATACGAAGAATTTTTATCCTCTCACTTATAAAGGAATGAAACGGAACGAATTTTTCCTAAAAATTAGATAATTTACACTTTGTTCAAAAACCATTGTTCAAAAAATACCCACTCACTTTATATGGAATGAAAGCGGATATATTTTTCCTACATTTTCAAAAAAGTTGAAAAATATTTGCTCTCACTTATTATGGAGTGAAAACGCAAAAATTTTTCCTGAAAATTGACGAAAAAATAAAAATATTTTAATTTCGCAACAAACAAATGTTCGATAATATTTTATATTAGTTTCTTGGTAATGTCAATAGGTGTTTTTATGCAAATTTTCCCTTATTGCTATCTCAAATATAAAGGTTTATAATTAAATTGAAAATATTTTCAAAAATTTCTGTTACATTTTGAAAAATCGTTGACTACATAATGAAGGACAATGAAAGGAGTGAGGATAATGAGCGAAAAGAAACGTGCCGACGCATTACTGCATGAATGCTACGACCAATACCGTATCAGACTTTTCAACTATTGTCTTTCACGCCTTGACGGTTCACGGGAGGCTGCAGACGACTGTGTGCAAGAGACCTTCATTGTTTTTTACAACAAACTTCTCGACGGAGAAGAATTTGAAAATCCGAGAGCGTTTCTATACCGTACGGCGGATAACTTCGTCAAACGGCAAAAACAAAAAGATGCTGTTGAACTGAAACGCAGCATACCGCTTGATGATGCGGCTGAAGTCGGAGTCACCGATGAATATTTATCACGGCTTGAACTGATTGACTATGAGGAATGCGCAAAAATTCTTCTGAATCTTCTGACCGATGAAGAAAAACAAATCTACGATTTGAGGTACATACAAAGAATTGGTGTTGAGGATATTTCAGAACAACTCGGAATTTCAAGACCTGCCGCATCGATGCGGTTAATGCGATTACGAAATAAGATTAAAGATATGGTTTATTCTTTTGATATTGAAAAGAAAGGAGGCTGACGGAATGATGACAGTAAGCAGAGAAATTTTAATGCACCCCGATTTTATGACCAATCTTGCTGATGAGCTTTGCGCAATGCTTGAAGCACTCATCGATGCAGAGTTCGACAAAGGCGATAACACGGATTTTGATTTTATTGACGAATGTGCAGATGCGATTAATGCAATCCGCTCGGGCGACAATGCACAGATTCTTCCCCTTATTTCTCGCAAGGATTTCTTAAAGAAAGTCGGTATCAAGACCGAACGCAAATTCAAAATCTGGATTGCGGCGGCAGCGGCGATTGCAATTCTTTTCACCGCAGGCACACAGATTGAAGTTGAAGAAAACGTTTCAATCGTTCAGGCACTTTCGGGCATCGTTTCGGATTTCTTCACGAACACAAAACAGGTTGAAGAGATAACAACTCAGCCTGTAATAACTACCACAGAAAAGGAAGCAAGTTTAATTAATATCAGTGTTGAAACAACACCCGATTTCAAGACAGAATATTATGTCGGAGAAAAGTTCAGCAACAACGGACTCAAAGTTTTCGGCGAATACGATAACGGCGAAAGACGGCTTGTCCGTATTGACGATTACACGGTTGAGGTTTCAGACAGCTTCGGAGCAGAACCGAAATATGAAACGGTAAAAATCACAGTCGGTGATTTCACACAGACACTTGAAGTCAGAGTTATCGAAAGCCTCGAAACGAAAAAACTGACATCAATTTATGCAATATTCCCCGATGATTTTGATTTCACTGCGAATGATTTGAACAATATCGACCTTTCAGAAATGCAGGTTTATGCGGTTTACAGTAACGGCGATGAAACGGAACTGAACGCAAACGAATACACACTCGATATTGAAATCGAAAAGAACTTGATAAAAGAAGAAGCATTTGTGACAATCAGCTACGAAGGATGTTCATGTTCGTTTATGGTGTTTAAGGAATAGCTTGATTATGAATTTATCATAAATCAAGGGAGGTTAATCTATGAAAAAACTTATTAAAAAATTATTGATAGTGACCGTTGCTGTGGCTATGGTTGTTACTGCAATGCCGCTGACGGGGATAAATTTCGGTGGCGTTCTGAAGGCTTTCGGATATTCATATTGCGAGAACTTTGAAAAGGCAGAATTTGTCAGTGGTGACTATGCTTATAATGTAATTAAGTGGCATTACCCATATGATGAAGATATTTATATGGACGGTCAATACAAGTTGAAATATTATGAGGGTGTTAAGATTGTTGATTATCACGGCAGTGAAACCACTCTTGTTATCCCTGAATATATTGACAGTAAACCTGTTATCGGTGTGGGATTTAACACTATCACTGAAAAGTGTACTCACAAAGAAAATAAAAATCAAATTGAAAGTATCGTTCTGCCGGTAACACTTAAGTTTATTGATAGATATGCTTTCAAATCCATGTCTAACCTCAAAACCATTACTATGACAAACAACGTCGAATATATAAGTTATGAATCGTTCTACGGTTGTGTTAATCTTAAAAACATTAATCTTTCAAAAAACATAATGAGAATAGGTTCAAAAGCTTTTTACGGTTGCACTTTGCTTGAATCTGTTGTTCTTCCCGAAAGACTTATCACTCTTGAATACGATGCCTTTGAAAATTGTTCATCCCTTTCAAGTGTAACCTTTGGCAATAAACTTCAAATGATTGGGGCAGATGCTTTCAGAAACTGTAATCTTGAAAGTGTTGATCTTAAAGAGAGTGTTTATGAAATCGAAGCGTATGCATTTGAAAATAACATTAATCTCAAAACAATAACTCTACCAGAAGGTCTTATGATTATCGGTTGTGGTTTTATAGCTAATACGGCAGTTGAAGAACTGCAAATCCCCAAAAGTGTTACTCAAGCAAACGGTTTTCTAAACGGAAGCAAAATCCAAAACATTGTTCTTCCGTCAGGATTCGCTCCGATAACCAAGAATTTGTTCGGTCAAAATATTCAGCTTGAAACTCTGACTATTGAAAATACTGAAATTATGGATAATGCTATCCCGTATCTCAAAACCTTAATTATAAAAGGCATCTGTAAAACTTATTCGATACCATTTTATTATGATTCCGCAACAGAAACCTATAGTGTACCCGAAACCATCGTTTTTACAGACGGAATCAGCACCACAAAAATTCACGATTTTCTTCTTGACACTATGAATTACCATTTCAAAGCTGACCTTGAAACGGGATATTCCGTCTACACCAAGGAATATATGGGTGCGGAAGAAGACATATTGCTTGGCAACAGCTTTGTAAGCGGTGATTATACCTATGATTTAACCGCAGGCGGCGATGCAGTTATAACCGATTATTCGGGAACTTCAACAGAAGCTGTAACAGTTCCCTCTGTTTTTGAACACGAAGGCAAAGAATATGCCGTTGTCGCAATCGGAAACGGTGCTTTTGCAGGAACTGATGCAAGTGAATATATTCTTCCGGATACCGTAAAAAGAATCGGTGATTCGGCATTTAATGGCTGTGAAAATCTTATCAAAACCAATATACCCGATGGTGTAACGGTGATTGAGCCACATACATACGGTAACTGCAAAACACTGGCTGAAATCACAATCCCTGATAGCGTTGTGTTTATTGGCGACTATGCTTTTGCCAATGCATACGCTTCAACAAAAATCATTATCCCGTCATCAGTTAAAACTATTGGTTGCTATGCATTTTATAATAACTGGAAAGCAACCACCGTTACTCTCAACGAGGGTCTTGAAAAAATCGGTCCGTATGCATTTTCGAATAAAACAACATCGAATAGCCCTGAGGGCGTGCCTTTTGCATATTCACTCACACTGCCTTCGTCTCTTAAAGAAATTGGTGCCTATGCCTTTTACATCTCCGGTGTCAGCGGCGAGCTTGTTATCCCCGGAAATATTACTGTGTTATCACAAAGAGCATTCAGTGCTTGTCACAAAATCACTTCCGTGATTATAAGCGAAGGTGTAAAGGAAATCGGCAAAGCTTCTTTTTATAATTGTAATTATTCAACATCAATTCAGTTGCCGACAAGCCTTGAAATAATCGGAGACAATGCTTTGAACGGAATGGCTATAAGCTCCATAACAATCCCGTCAGGCGTAACGCTTCTTGGCAAGAGTGCGTTCGCACGAACAAAGCTTGTTTCTGTAACTGTACCTTCAAATGTCAAAAGAATAAGCGAAAACTGCTTTTCTCATTGTAAAGAGCTTAAAACAGTTATTATAGAAAACGGTGTTGAATATATTGAAAGCCGTGCGTTCTTTAGTGCAGGACCTATTGAAAGCATTGTAATTCCTGAGAGTATGGTTGAAATAACTTATGATGCTTTTGAAGATGTAAAAACAATCAACAACGTGTTTTTCAATGCAATCTGTTATGAATATGACCAGTATTCTTATGATGATAACATTAATACAAACGGAAATCAGGACGAAAATTACGTTGTAACAATAAACCCTTACGGAAGATTTGCGGATATTTTCGGATACGATACACAGGTCAACAAACTGACCGTTGGCAAATCTGTAAAATACTTGCCCACAGAATTTTTGTGGGAGGCAACTGTGGGTGAAGTAATTCTGCCCGATAATCTTGTTGCAATCGGCGAATATGCTTTTAATTCTTGCACAGTCAACAAACCTCTCGATATCCCTGAAAGCGTTGACATCATTTGTCACGCGGCTTTTGCCGGAGCGATAATTCCTGAAATCACCTTGCCTCGCAATCTCAAAAATGTTGAAAAATCTGCTTTTTATGCTGTTGAAATCGAAAATATTAATTATAACTGTATAAATTGCAAATTTGAGACTACCTCAAAAACCGAAATTGAAGGAATTTATAAATCACCCTTTGCTGATAATAGCAGCGTTAAAAACATTGTTATAGGTGATAGCGTTGAAAAAATTCCCGATTTCTTGTTCTGTTCATTACCCAATCTCGAAAACGTAAATCTTCACAGCGGAATAACATCTATCGGCAAGGGTGCGTTTGCATTCAGTGGTGTGAAATCCGTAACGGGTCTTGAAAATCTGGAAGAAATCGAAGATTACACATTCAATAATTGCCAAAACCTTATTGAGTTTGATATGAGCAATATAAAGGTAACCGATATCGGTTATTATGCCTTTGCAAACAGCGGTCTAGCATCGTTCAATGGTAGTGACCTTCTCGAGAGCATTGGAGACGGTTGTTTTGAAGGCTGTACAAATCTTAAGGCAGTTAATCTTGGCAACAAAATAATGCTTATCGGTGCAAATGCATTCGCAAACTGTACGTCACTTACTGAAATCACAATCCCCGACAGCGTTAAGAATATCGGCTCAAAGGCTTTTTACGGCGATACAACATTGAAAAACGTTGAAATGTCAGATAATGTGATATACGTTGCTGACGAATGCTTCAACGGCTGCTCTGCACTTGAAGCCATCACTTGGAATCCTGCAAGCAAACTCATAGGCAGACTTGCTTTTGCAAACTGTGCTGCACTCAGTGAGTTCGATTTTGTGAACATTGAAAAGCTTTACGATAACAGCTTCCTTAACAGCGGCGTTACCGTTGCCCAGCTCGGTGAAGGCAATAATGAAACTGCATCCGAGCTTAAAGAAATTGAAGTTCAGAGTTTCATGGATTGCGATAACCTTGCAACTCTTGGCATCGGCGGTAACGTTACAACGATCAAAACTCAGGCTTTCGCAAACTGTGAAAACCTTGAAACCGCAGTTATCGCAGACAGCGTAACCGAAATTGCCGAAGATGCATTTGATGGCTGTGACAAACTCACAATTTACTGCTCTGAAAACTCTTATGCCCATACATATGCACAGACTCAGGGTATCAGGGTTAGCACTCTTGTTATTGCACCCATTCCCAATCAGACCTATACAGGATTTGAAATCAAACCCGAAATAACCGTTTCTGCATCGGGCGATACCCTTGATAAAAATATTGACTTCAGCGTATCTTATGCTAACAATATCAATGTTGGCAATGCTGATGTAAACGTTAAGGGTTTGGGCGATTTCAGAATGTTTGCAAGCAAGGCGAAGTTCACAATCGTAACAAAGAATATCTCTGCCGTAACCGTCGCTCCCATAGCCGACCAGCCTTACACAGGTTCAGCCGTTACTCCCGAACTCACAGTTACAGACGGCTTGAAAGTTCTCCGTGAGGGAACCGATTATACCGTAACCTATGCAAATAACGTTAATGAAGGTTCGGCAACCGCAACAATTACGGGTAAAGGCAACTATTCAGGAACAGCAACAACCAATTTCCAAATCTCAAAGGATGCGGAAGAACCCGGATTTTTCGCAAAAATCTTTTCATCTATAAGTTCTTTCTTTGCAAGAGTTATTTCATTCTTCGCTTCAATATTTATGTAATTAAAGGAGGATTGTCATGAAGATAATAGAGAAAATTCTTACTGCCGCAGTAATTGCAACAGTTTCTGCATTTGCTATCGGCTTTGTAATATGGGTGGCTCTTTCCTTTTTTGGCAATCCTCTTGACAGAAAAAACGTCAGAAATATCGCCGAACAATATCTTGCCGAAACCTATTCCGAAATGAATCCAACAATTGTTGATATTGATTATTTTGACACTCCCGTCGAAGGTCCTTATCATGTTGAGGTACATCTTGAAAAAACAGGCAGAACATTCTGGCTTCATTATTCTAAATCAGGTGATCTCGAATGGGATACATATGATTATTCTATCTATGAGGAGAAATACGGCGAAGAATACTTTGAAGAAGGTATTTACTCGATAAGAGATAATATCGGTACTCCACAAAACCAAAAGCAGAAAGCAGTTATAGCGGTTATCAACTTTGATTTTGAAATTCAGAACGGTGGTCTGGCTCAGTATCTCATCAATGAAGATGATGAATATATTGAAAACATCGTTGATTATCTCCGAATGATCGGTGCAGAAGAACAAGCAACATTGCTTGAAACGTTCATGACAGAAAACGATATTGAATTCAAATCAGTTGAAACCAACAGCATTGAGGAAAGTATTGAGTTTGAACAAAGCAAACCTTTCGATAAATTCAACGATGCCTATATGGAGATTTATACTCCCGATGAAACTTGGAAACCCGATTTTGAAGGTCTGATAGTTTCATACGTTCAGGATAATATTGAGGATTTTTAATAGGACAGGTGATGTGAGTGAATTTAAAAACAAGTAAATTGTTACAATTTGTTTTGGGATTTGGATCCATATCAATTCTGTGGATTGCAGGATATTTATCAAGCGATCCCTTTGATTGGCTTTTGAATAAAAACATCAGTGACTTAATTTGGATGCTGTTTGATTTCATTTCAGCAGTAACACCGTTTTTGATTTCTTTATGTTTAATCGCTTTATCAATTATAGGGAAGAAATATAGTTATAACATTTTGTATTATTCTGCATTGTCAGCTGTTTGCCTGCCTGTAATTGTATATGTTTTCAGTTTGCTTATGTATGATGATTCAAGTGTTATCACTTGGCTTCTGATGCCGATTGCAATTATTTTGTATCCGTTAGGATTTACTGTTCTGACAATATATAACGCAGCATTTAACCTTGGCGGATTTTGGGAACCTGAGTATATTGTTGTAATAATGACAGTTTTGATTTTTGCTTCACTTGTGATTTATAAGAAGATTAAAACAAGCAATGATGAATTTCAGGAGGTAAAATGAAAAAGATTAAATACACATTTTCAATCATTACATTTCTTATGATTCCGCTTGTTTTGTCGGCTTGTTCAAACTGGACAGTTGAACGATATATCTATGAATATCACCGTGAAAAATACGAAGCAGAGGACTTTTTGCCGAGCGGTTTTGCAAGTTATGACAGTGTTTACTACGATTATGACAAGGATATAGTTTTCATATTTGAAACAAATACAATGACGGTTAAAGCAAAATATGACGATTTCTATGTGGCAAAGAAACACGAGGTCGAGCAGACCTATAAATTCCTCACCGAACCTGTCGAAGCCGATATGCTTGAAGGACACTATACCATTCCCGTAACGGAATTTGAGTATAAAGGGTTTCAGATGAGAGTTGCCGACGGCGGCGAATACCCAAAAAAGTTTGGCATTGTCGGCTGTAACGATGAAACAAAAGAAATTGCATATCTTTGGTTCTATGACCCCGATTTGGATTTCATCGCAGAACCCGACCAAAATAAAGAACAAGCAATGATTGAATTTGTTGAGAATAATTTCAAATTATAAATGAGAAAAGCAGGTAACATTTTTATGATGTTACCTGCTGTATTTTATTTGATATCGGGTTAAATATAATATGTTTGTAAATAGTAAAACAAAACTAAAAAGTAGAAAAATAGAGCATTCAAAACCGTTGATATATAAGGGTTTGAAAGTGCGATAATTGATGGGTACGTATAGTTTGACCTGTAACCCTGATTTTGCGTTTTATGCGTTACAAAGGCGAGTTTTTAAGATATAAACTTTATATACCAACAAAAGGAAAAGCCGACAACACCATAAAGATGTTGTCGGCTGAAATTTATCTCATATCAGATAACGGAGTATAGTCCGTGTTGTTTCGCAGATAATCTTCTAACTTACCGCTTAACAGTAATCTGACATAACTCATCGGCTCGTTGTAGATGAGATAATCAAGTTCGGATGTTTCGTACATATTGTTAGCATATTCATTTTCAACGGCAATACAGTCGATTGATACCATTGAGCCGTCGGTGAGTTTGACTTCAACACAAGCGGTATCGATGTTGAATTCACAAGACATAATTTGATTTTTCATAGCAGAAATCCTTTCTTAATTTAATAAGCAATCTGTTTGGCATCTGCCGCACTTTTAGTTTCTG
>JBGVNA010000122.1:0-14265 GCA_045125175.1 Acutalibacteraceae bacterium | reverse complement strand
ACCTTACATTGCTCAAAATTAAACTTTCCTAATTGTTTGAAATTCGGCGTCATTGACGTCTGTTTCGTTATGCCTTTTTTACCGTCACACAATTAACTGCATATTTTGAATTTTAGACTTGACTTTTAATAGTTAGTCTTCAAATACTTATACGCAGAAATATCCGTCGATTCCTGCAAGGAAATTATGAATTTTTTGTAAATAATAAAAACAAAGTAACGGGTTACAGTGTTAACTGCAACCCGTGTATATTAATCTTCATCTTCCTCGTTTTCCTCTTCAGGCACGGGGAGAATTTCAACCTTGATTTCATCTATACGGCGCTCATCGATTGAAAGAATTGTGAAGCGCAGATTTTTATATTCGGCAATGATGGGTTCTTCGCCCGTTTCGCTCGGCAGATAGCCCAGCAGGCTGATAACAAAGCCGCCTAAAGTGTCGTAATCACCTTCAGGGAGCTCAATGCCGACAAGCTCATCAACCTCATCAATATCCGTTGTGCCGTCTATAGTGAATGTTGTTTCGTCAATTTTCTTGATTTCCTCTTCTTCATCGTCATATTCATCCTGAATATTGCCGACTATGGATTCAAGAACGTCTTCAAGGGTAACGATGCCTGCCGTTCCGCCGTATTCGTCAACAACAACGGCAAACTGAGTGCGGCTTTCGTTCATTGCTTTGAAAAGGTCGCCGCAGCTCTGAGTTTCGGGAACATAAAGAGCCTTTCGCATAACCTTGGCAATGGTGAGGTCGTTCGGAATATTGTGACCGACATATTTAAGCAGGTCTTTTGCGTAAAGAACGCCTACGATGCTGTCGGGGTCGTCCTCATAAACAGGAATTCTCGAATAACCGTTTTCAATTGCAAGCTCCGCAACTTCTTCAAGAGAGCGGGTGACTTCGATTGCAGTCATTTCCGTTCTGTGAGTCATGATGTCGCCTGCGTCAAGGTCATCAAACTCAAAAATATTATCAATCATTTCTTTCTGAGAATCCTCGATAACGCCTTTTTCGCCGCCGACATCAACCATCATACGGATTTCCTCTTCCGTAACATGCTCTTCGTCAGCGTTGGGGTCAAAGCCGAAAAGACGCACGATTGCGTTGGTTGAAAGTGAAAGCACCTTAACAAAGGGTTTTGTTACCGTTGCAACAAATGTGAGAATTCCAACAACCTTGAAAGCAACTTTTTCGGGAATCTGCATGCCTATTCTCTTGGGCGCAAGTTCGCCTAAAACAAGTGAGAAATAGGAGGTTATAATTGTGATAAGTATAACCGATGCGCCGCTGATAACGCTCATGGGAATAACATCCGCAACCGCAGTCTTTGAAAGAGCGTTTGTGAGCATATCCGCAAAGTTCTGAGATGCCGATGCGGAGGTCAAGAAACCGGCGAGGGTGACGCCTATCTGGATTGTCGAAAGAAATCTGCTTGAATTTTCCGTTAGTTTAACGATTTGTTTTGCCTTTTTGTTGCCCTCTTCGGCAAGACGCTGCATTTTTGTGTCATTGAGAGAAATAATAGCGATTTCGCTCATTGCAAAAAACGCATTGACGATTATGAGGACAAATAAAAGCAGCACTTTTAAAATGATAGAAAGAGGGTCTGCTGAAACTTCAGCCGATGCTGCAAGCTGAATCACAGGTCCGGGGTCATCCATTATGGATTTGCTCCTTTCAAAAATAAAAATAGTGTATTAATAATAACACAATAAAAAATATATGTCAACAAATCAAAGCTTAACGCAAAACTTCTGCCGCAAAGTGTGAAAACAATAATTGCTCAAAATCACTGAAAAGCGGAGATTTTAAGCCAAAATCAACCCAAAACAAAGAAAATCGGAGCTAAGTCCTTTTTTTGGTACATAAGGTGTGATAATATTTTTACTGACAAAACAAATATATTGTGTTATAATATACCGGTAAATTTTTTTCGGGAGAAAAGCTATGCTTTATTTGATTTTAGCTTCGGCAGGCGGCGGAAAAACAACTCATATAGCGAATCTTATTGAGCAATTTTCCGCAGGAGGAAACAAAAAAATATCGCTCATCGTACCCGAGCAGTTTTCTTTTACAAGCGAGAAAAATATGCTCGGCAGAGTCGGCGCAAAAGCTATGGCGGATATTGATGTGCTCAGCTTTACAAGCCTTGGTGAAAAGCTTGTTGGCAGACCCGCATTCCATGAGCGCAGACGTTTGAGCGATCCCGCAAAGGCAGTGCTTATGAAAATGGCACTTGAAAGTGTCAGGGACAAACTGACTCTTTACGGCAGCCATGTTAACCGCAAATCCGTTATCTCGGAATTTGTAGCTCTTTCATCAGAATTCAAGCAGAACACTGTTTCCACGGATTTCGTGCGCCTTGCGCTTTCCCAAACCGAAAACAGTTTGCTGAAAATGAAACTGAACGATATTATAACCGTGCTCGATGCATACGACGCAATGACCGAGGGCAGTTATTTCAACCCCGATGACCTGCTGACGGAGCTTTGCGATATTCTGCCCGAAAACGATTATTTCAACGGAAGAATTGTTTTTATTGATGCTTTCAGAGGCTTTACGGCGCAGGAATATAAAGTTATCTCCCATATGATGAAAAAATCTGCTGCGGTATATGTTACCCTGTGTACCGATAACCTTGAAAACGGTGACGATGAAACCGATCTTTTTGCTCACACAAAACGCACCGCCAAAAAGCTAATTGAGCTTGCGAAGAAAAACGGTGTTGCCGTTGCGAAGCCTCAGTATCTTTCAATGCGCAGCAAGTTCAATAATTTTCCGCCGCAGTTCAAAAGATTTTCTTCACCCGAGCTTGCGGCGCTTGAACGTGAGCTGTTTTCGCCTGCCCCCAATATCTATGAGGAGGAATGTGAAAACATTACGCTTTGCAGAGCATCGGATATTTATTCCGAATGTGAATATATTGCATGCACAGCTAAAAAGTTAATCCGTGAAAAAGGCTACAGATGCCGTGATATTGCGGTTATTGCACGTGACAGCTCGGGTTATGAGTCGCCGCTGAGAAGTGCGCTGAAAAAGTGCGGAATTTCAGTTTTTGAGGACAGCCGACAGCCTGTTGATGTGTCGCCGGTTGTTGCTCTTTTAAGCAGTGCGATAGGCATTGCTGCCTCGGGCTTTGATACAGAAACACTGATGAGATATCTTAAAACAGGGCTTGCAGGCTTTGATACCGATGAAATTTCGGCAGTTGAAAATTACTCATATCTTTGGAAAATAAACGGCTCGGGCTGGCTTAAGGATTGGGAACAGAATCCCCGCGGCTTTGGCGAAGAAATAACCGATGATGACAGGCAGGAGCTTGAAAATCTTAACGGAATAAGGCAAAGAATAGTTGCTCCGCTGCGCTCTCTGCGGGAAAAATTGCGTGATACAGCGGGTGAAAATGCCGCCGCATCAATATTTGATTTTCTCGAAAACATCCATGCTGCGGATAATATACGTTTGCTGGCATCATTCCTTGAAAAGCAGGGCGAAACAGGCCTTGCCCTTGAGCTTGAACGCATGTGGAATGTTGTTATTGATTTACTTGAAAGCCTTGAAACTCTTGTAAGAGGCAGGAATATCACCGCTCGTGAAATTGCCGATATGCTTGAGCTTATGCTTGGCGTGCAGACCGTAGGCAGTCTGCCGCAGGGGCTCGATGAAATCACCATCGGCTCGGCAGACAGAATTCGTACGGCCGCACCAAAAATCGTGTTCATAGCAGGTGCAAACAACGGCGTTTTCCCTGCCATTCCATTCACAGGCTCGACTCTTACGGATAAGGACAGACGGCGCATGAGCGAAATGGGCATTGAGCTTTCCGATTTCGGAGAATATAAGCTTGCGGAAGAAAAGCTTATTGCTTATAATGCATTCTGTTGTGCATCAGATATGCTTTTTGTATGCTGTCCTGAAAGAAACTCAAAGGGTGAACAGCTTTCACCCTCCGAGCTTTATACAAAAATTAAAACTCTTTTTCCTGCGTGCAATGAAATTATTGCTGAAGAGCAGGACGGACTTTATTATGTTGAGGGTAAAGAGCTTGCTTTTGAGCAGCTTGCTGCAAATAAGCTTGACGGAAATTCTCTTTATGCTTCACTCAACGAGCATTTCAAAGGCGAAGCCGAATATCAGGGCAGAGTTGCCGCCCTTGACCGTGCAACGGGCAGCAGAGAATTCAGAATTGAAGATGAATCCGTTGCACAAAAACTTTTCGGCAGGGATATGTATATCTCCGCTTCAAGAGTTGAGAGCTTCTATAAGTGTCCGTTTGCGTATTTCTGCCGATACGGACTCAAAGCCATGCCCCGAAAGGTTGCGGAGCTTGACCCCATGCAGAGAGGCACGGTTATTCACTATGCACTTGAAATGCTTCTTACAAGCTATGACCGTGAAGCTCTTATGAAAATGAGCAGGGAAGAACTGCTTGAATTTTTCGATAAGCTGCTTACCGAATATCTTATGTCACGCCTTGACGGAGCAAATCAGAGCGAAAGATTTGTCTATCTTTTCAAAAAACTCATTCAGTCTGTGTGCGATGTTGCGCAGAGGCTTATTAAAGAGCTTTCGCAAAGTAAATTCGTGCCTGTTGATTTTGAACTTAAAATCGGCAATGACGGCGAAATTCCCGCATATGAGGTGAAAACCCAAAACGGTAAAGTTGTTGTTTCGGGCTCAATAGACAGGGTTGATGAGGCTGTTCTTAGCGATAAAAAATATATCAGGGTTGTTGACTATAAATCCTCAGGCAAGGCTTTTGCTCTGAGTGATGTTGTTCAGGGACTCAATATGCAGATGTTCATTTATCTTTTTGCCCTATGGCAGAATGGCGGCAAAAAATACGGTGAATTCACGCCTGCGGGTGTTCTTTATTGCCCTGCAAATTCGCCGCTTGTTTCTGTTGACAGGGGAACCGATGAAACAACGCTCGAAAAGGAAATTCAGAAAAAATGCGGCATGAACGGCATTGTTCTGGATGACCCCGAGGTTGTGCTTGCCATGGATGAAAGTGAAAGCGGACTTTTTGTACCCGCCAAAATTTCAAAGGGTGAGCTTAAAGGCTCGCTTATCGGGCTGAAACAGCTTGAAAAGCTTAAGGAAAAAGCAGATGGAATTCTTGCCGAAATGGCGGATGCTCTGCATTCGGGCGAGATTTCCGCTTGCCCCGCTTACGGCAAAAGCTATAAGAATGTGTGTGACTATTGCGATTATAAAGCTGTTTGTTCTTATGAAGAAAATATACCCGTCAGAGAGCTTGACGATTATGATTTGAAAGAAGTTCTTGAAAATCTGGAGAAAGGGGATGATGAGGGTGAAGTGGACAGCCGACCAGCAGAAAGCGATTGATGCCCGCAAGGGAACTTTGCTTGTAAGTGCCGCAGCAGGCTCGGGTAAAACCGCCGTGCTTGTTGAAAGAGTTATTCAGAGAATATGCGACAGTGAAAATCCCTGCGGCGTTGAAAATCTTCTCATCGTAACCTTTACCAATGCGGCTGCGGCTCAAATGAAAGAAAAGATCTTTGCAGCCATCGGCAAGAAAATTGCTGAAAATCCGTCAGATAAACGACTGCGCCGTCAGCAGCTCATGCTGCCCTGCGCCAATATCTGCACGATTGACTCTTTCTGCATAGGGCTTGTAAGAGAAAATTTCCATGTTCTCGGAATTTCTCCCGATTTTGCTCTTCTCGACGAGGGAAGATTAAGCATTCTGCGCTCGCAGGCGGTGAATTCCGTAGTAGAAAAGCTTCATGAGGAACAGTCACAAAGCTTTCTGACTCTTTCTGAGCTTATCAGTGACAATAAGAATGACAATAAGCTTATCGATGCAATTCTGAAATTATATAATCTTTCAAGAGCGTATCCTTTTCCCGAAAAATGGCTGCGCTCGCTTGCAGAGGAGTTCAATAATCCTCAGCCTGCGGCGGAAAGTCCGTGGGGAAAAACCGTTCTGAAATATATCGCTCAGCTTCTCAATACCTGTAAAGCCGATGCAGAGCACTGCATATGCGTGCTTGCCGGCGAACCTGAGCTTGAAGCTAAATACAGACCCGCATTTGAAGCCGACAGGCAGCTTTTTGAACAGCTTATCGAAAATGCTGCGGAATGCTCATGGGATGAAGCCGTTGAGCTTTTTGGGAATATTGTGTTTTCAAAAATGTCTGCTGCACCGAGAGGATATGAAAGCTCCGCAAAGGAAATATGCAAAAGCACAAGGGAAGCCTATAAAAAACAGATTTCGGGCATTTCAAAGCTGCTTTGCGTAAGCGAAGAGGAACACAAAGCTGATGTTGAGCAGCTTGCTCCCGTTATTTCGGAGCTTATAGATGCTGTTCTGAAATTTTCAGAGGAATTTTCAAGGCTCAAGGAAGAAGAAAACGGTGCGGATTTCAGCGATACTCTTCATCTTGCTCTTAAATTGCTTGTTGAGCCTGACGGAAACGGCTATGTGAAAACACCTCTTGCAATCGGTCTTTCTGAAAACTATGCGGAAATTCTTGTTGACGAATATCAGGATGTCAACAAGGCGCAGGATATGATATTCAGCGCACTTTCCAAGGATGAAAACAATCTTTTTATGGTTGGCGATGTTAAGCAGAGCATTTATCGCTTCAGACAGGCTATGCCCGAAATTTTTCTGGCACGCCGTGACGGCATGGAAGAGTATGAAAACGGCAATTATCCCGCAAAAGTAACCCTCGGCAAAAACTTCAGAAGCCGCAGAGGAGTTACCGAAATTGTCAATTTCATTTTCAGCTCGCTTATGAGCCGTGATGCGGGCGGTCTTGACTACGATAAAAATGAATTTCTTGAAGCCGCCGCCGAATATCCCGAAACTGACGGAGCGGATACCGAAGTGTGCCTTATTGAAACGGATAAGGATAATTTCCTTGCCGCTCAGGCGAGATATGCTGCCGATTACATTGAAAAAGCTGTTGCAAACGGCATGGAATTCAAAGGCGGCAAGGCGAGCTACGGCGATTTCTGCATCCTGCTCAGAAGTGTTAAAAACTGTGCCAAGGAATTTATGGATGAATTTACGGCAAGGGGAATTCCATTCAGCTGCGAAGCGGGGGGAGGCTTCCTTTCGTCGCCCGAAATCATGTTTATGATTTCACTGCTCAAAATCATCGATAACCCCGTTGATGATATACCGCTGACTGCCGTTATGCTTTCGCCGGTTTTCGGTTTCACTCCCGATGACCTTGCCGAAATGAGAGCGGCTCAACGCAAGGGCTATGTTTATCATTGCCTTGTTCAGTCTGCGGAAAGCGGAAACAAAAAGTCGGCGGATTTCCTTGAAAGAATTAAGAATATGCGCCGCATTTCATCAACCGTTTCTGCAGGCGAGCTTGTGCGCCGATTGATTGAAGAAACAGGTTATAATGCAATCGTTGCCGCTATGAAGGACAGCGCAAAACGCCGTGCAAATCTGAACTGTTTCATAGACCTTGCCAATAAATACGAAAGCACAGGTAAAAAGGGCGTATCGGGATTTATCAGATACATTGACAGCATTATAAAAAGCGGCGGCGATGTTGCGGGCAGCGAGCCGAAAGCCGATGAGGGCAATTCTGTTAAAATTATGACCATTCACAAGAGCAAGGGTCTTGAATTCCCGGTATGCTTTGTTGCGGCATGTGAGAAAAAATACGGCGATCTTTCGCTGAAAGAGGATTTGCTCATTGCCCCCGAAAGCGGAATAGGCATAAAAACCTGCTCCGGTGCGGCAAAGTACGACACTCTTGCGAGAATCGCCGCAAAGCTTGAAATAAAAAAAGCCGAGCATTCCGAAGAACTGAGAGTGCTCTATGTTGCATTGACCCGACCAAAAGAAAAGCTGATTATTCTTTCTTCTTCGCCCGATTGGAGCAAGGAGCTTTCAAAAATTGCCGCAAATATAAGAGATGAGCAGCTTATTGACCCGTTTACCGTCATTAATTTTTCAAGCTACAGTGAGTGTATACTCTCTGCACTCATCAGGCATCCCGATGCCCATGCTTTGCGCAATGCGGCGGGAATATCGGCATCCGTTGCAATCCCTTGCCAATCACCGCTGAAAACACAGATTGTTTCGGATAATTTTGACATTCAGGAAATACCGGAAGCGGCTGAACGTGCAAAGCCCGATAAAGAAACGATAAAAGAAATTGAGAAAAGGCTGAATTACATTTATCCCTATGCGGAGCTTGAGGGGATTGTTGCGAAACGAATTGCCTCAAAGCTTGACAGTGAGGATATCGGCGGCGAATATTTTGCTTCACGCAAGCCTGCGTTTGCAGGAAAAGATAAGCTTACTCCTGCACAGAGGGGCACTGCGACCCATCGTTTTATGCAGTATGCCGATTATGAAAAGGCGGGCAAAAGCGTTGAAAGCGAGCTTGAACGTCTTGTGGAGCAGGGAATGCTTACCGAAACTGAGGCGAATGTTGTTGATAAAAAAGCAGTTTCCGTATTCTTTGGAAGTGAGCTTGCAAAACGGATTCTCTCTTCAAAAAAAGTATACAAGGAGTATGCATTTACAGCAGCTGTTCCTCTCGGCGAAATGGAGCCTGACGTTAAATCGGGAGATGAGGTTATAATAATCGAGGGCGTTGCCGACTGTGCATTTGTTGAAAACGGTGAGCTTATAATCATTGATTTCAAAACAGACAGGGCGTCAGACGGCGCAGAGCTTGCCGAAAAATACAGGGAGCAGCTTTCGGTTTACCGCCGCTGCCTTGCCGAGGTTATCGGATTGCCCGTTAAACAGACCCTTATTTATTCTTTTAGACTTAACGAAACTGTTGAAATTTCATAAAATTTCGCTGCAAATAAAAAAAATTCAAAAAACGCTTGCATTTTTGCGTTTTATATGATAAAATCCGTTTGTTATGTTTATGGATATACCGAAAGAGGTGACATTAAATGAAGGAAGGAATCCATCCTAAGTACGAACAGACCGAAATCCGCTGCGCATGCGGTGAGGTTATCAAGACCGGTTCAACAAAGGAAAATCTTCGTGTTGATATCTGCTCAAAATGCCATCCGTTCTTTACAGGTAAGCAGAAGCTCGTTGATACCGGCGGACGTGTTGATCGCTTCAACAAGCGTTTCAATCTTAACAACAAGTAATAGCAAAATAAGCGGTGCATTTTTGCGCCGCTTTTGCTTTTTGTTTCAATATCTGGAGTGAAAATCATGTCATCAAACAGCTATAAAACGATTAGAACTGCTTCTCAGGATGAATATATAGTCAAAAAATCCCGCTTTATAGGTCACATTATGCCTGTTACAACTCAGGAGCAGGCGCTTGAATTCATTGCTAAGGTGAGCAAAAAACACTGGGATGCAACTCATAATGTTTGTGCATACATTCTACGTGAGAGCGGGATTAAACGCTATTCCGATGACGGTGAGCCGCAGGGCACTGCGGGAATACCCGTGCTTGATGTGCTTGAAAAAACAGGTGTTACGGATTGTGCCGTTGTTGTTACCCGCTATTTTGGAGGAATCATGCTCGGTGCGGGCGGACTTGTGAGAGCATATTCGCATTCAGCATCAATTGCCGTTGCGGCGGGCGGAATAGTAACAAGGGCGATGTGTGCAAGGCTGAAAGTCACCTGCGATTATTATTTCTACGGCAAGCTTTCATCTCTTGTGCCCGAAAACGGAGGAGTTATTGAGGACACGATTTTTGAAGATAACGTTACTCTCGTTTTCAGAATGCCGGTTGAAATTGTTGACGGCTTCAATGCAAAGCTCATTGATGTCAGCAACGGCAGATACAGCGTAACCAAAACCGAGGAGTTTTTTGCGGATATAGACTGAATAAAAAATCGGCTGTGAATTAATCACAACCGATTTCTTTTTATTTTTTGTTGATTTTGAAAACATAGTTGAATGCTTCGATAACTGCAACAACCGAAATGAATCCGCATGCAAGAATAAGTGACCACTGAAGGTCGATTTCTCCGCGGCGGAAGTTATCCCATGCAACCTCCCAGCAAACGAGGAAAGCGGCGCATTGAAGAGAGAGCATGGAGAAAATATGCAGACCTTTGATTTTGTGTCCGCCGATGAGTGCGAAATCCATTGCAATGAAGGCGGCACCGAGAACAAACAGCGGCAAGATGAACTGGGGAAGCCAGTCAAACCAATCGGTTTTGCTCAATATGTAATAAGCATATCCGATGATTGAGCCGAAGCAGATGAGTGCTGTTACCACAGGTGGGGTTATCTTAAGAGCGGGAAGCACGGAGCAAACCCATGAAACAAGCAATGCGCCGACAACATAGCCGAACCAATAATCATATTTGTCAAAGGCAAGGTCGATTGCAACGCAGATGCTTGCGGGGAACACCATGAAGGCTGTTGTAAGAACCGCATAGCTTTGTGAAAGCTTTCCGGGAACTCTGAAGAATGATTTCTTTTCTTCTTTTTGGGGATAAACCTGCTCAACAACAACGGGGTCGCAGTCGGGGCAAACCGTTGTTCCGTCGGGCAGCTGCTTGCCGCATTTGGAACAATACATAATTTTTCCTCCTTGAATGTTATGGTTTTATTATACATTTGATGAAAATGAAAATCAATAGCAAATCGAAAATTGACAAACTATTCACAGTGTTGTAATATATAATATATTTATAAGTCAAATATGAAAGGATGAAACTTTTATGGCAATTTTCAGACCTTTTAAAGCTATAAGACCTGTTTCCGAATATGCGGATAAGGTTGCAGCTCTTCCCTATGATGTTATGAACAGCAAGGAAGCTGCGGAAATGGTTAAGGGCAATCCGTATTCTTTCCTCCATGTTGACAAAGCGGAGATTGATCTTCCCGAGGGAACAGACCTTTATTCCGAGAAGGTTTATCTCAAGGCAAGAGAAAATCTTGATAAGCTTGTCAGCGACGGAATCTGTAAGCAGGATGAAGAAGCAAAATTCTATGTTTACCGTCAGATTATGAACGGCAGAAGCCAGACGGGTCTTGTAGGCTGCGTTTCGATTGACGATTATATAAACAGTATCATCAAAAAGCATGAGCTTACAAGAGCGGATAAGGAAGCGGACAGAATAAATCACGTTGATTACTGTGATGCAAATACAGGCCCTATTTTTCTTACCTACCGTCCTCAGAGCGAAATATCGTCAATTGTTGCCGATTGGAGCAAATCACATACTCCCGATTACGATTTCATTACCGATGACGGTATTGCAAACACCGTCTGGGTAATCAATTGCCCCGAAACAAACGAAAAGATTTCAAAGCTTTTTGCAGGCGTTGATTATCTTTATATTGCAGACGGCCATCACAGAGCCGCATCGGCTGTTAAAGTCGGCTTGAAGAGAAGAGAGCAGTTCCCCGATTATGACGGCAACGAGGAATTTAATTATTTTCTTGCCGTGCTTTTTGATTGCGATGAGCTTGAAATCATGGATTATAACCGTGTTATCAAGGATCTGAACGGCAATTCAGAGGATGAGTTTGTTGCGAAAATCAGTGAAAAGTTCACTGTAGAGCTCGTTGGTGAAAAGGCATATAAGCCTGGAAACGCTCATACATTCGGCATGCTTCTCGGCGGTAAATGGTATAAGCTTACCGCAAAAGAAGGAACTTTCAATTCGGCTGATCCCGTTGAGTCTCTTGATGTTTCAATCCTTCAGAATAACCTCATTTCTCCCATCCTCGGCATTGATGACCCGAGAACAGATAAGAGAATTGATTTTGTAGGCGGAATCAGAGGACTCGGTGAGCTTGAACGCAGAGTAAACGAGGATATGTGCCTTGCATTCTCAATGTATCCCACAACTCTTAAGGAACTTATGGATATTGCTGATGCGGGTCAGATAATGCCTCCCAAATCAACATGGTTTGAGCCGAAGCTCCTCAGCGGTCTGTTTATTCACAAACTAAAATAATATTTCCATCCTTTCGGGGGAAAATACTCCCGAAAGGATGATTTTATGAACGAGGAATGTTTTATGGACAAGGTTGCTTTTTTTGATACCAAACCCTACGATAAGATATATTTCGATGCTCTTAAAGATGAATACGGCATTGAAATTGAATATTTTGAATCAAAGCTGAGCCCCAGAACGGCAGTCATGGCAAAGGGTGCGCGTGCCGTTGTGGCATTTGTTAACGATAATATCGGAAAAGAAACAATATCTGTTTTGAAAGAAAACGGTGTTGAAATTATCGCCATGCGCTGCGCAGGCTATAATAATGTTGACCTCTCTGCGGCAAAGGATGTTATGCCCGTTGTGCGTGTGCCGGAGTATTCGCCCCATGCTATTGCCGAGCATACCCTTGCTCTTCTGCTTACTCTTGTGAGAAAAACTCATAAGGCGTATATACGCACAAGAGACTCCAACTTCAGCCTTAACGGTTTTGTGGGTTTTGACCTTCACGGCAAAACCGTCGGCGTTATCGGCACGGGAAAAATCGGCATGGCGTTTATAGAAATATGCAGAGGCATAGGCATGAATGTTATTGCATATGACCCGTATCCGTCACAGGGATATCTTGAATATGTTCCGCTTGAAGAGCTTTTTGCCCGCTCCGATGTTATATCTCTCCATTGCCCCCTCACAAGCGAAACCTATCATATTATCAACAACTATTCTCTGAAACTGATGAAAGAAAAGGTTTTTATTCTCAACACCTCAAGAGGCGCACTTATTGACAGTGAAGCACTGATTGAAGGCATAAAAAGCGGAAAGGTCGGCGGTGCAGGTCTTGACGTTTATGAGGAAGAAAGTGAATTCTTCTATGAGGATTTATCCGAAAGCATATTAAAAGACGATGTTCTTTCAAGGCTCATTATGATGCCGAATGTGCTGATAACCTCCCATCAGGCGTTTCTCACCCATGAAGCACTCAAACGCATTGCAGAAATAACTCTCGGCAATCTCAGAAGCTGTTTTGACGGCAAGCCTCTTGAAAATGAGATTGTTGCAAAGAAGAAAATTATTGTTTGATATTATAATGCAGGGCGGGATGCCCATATCCCGCCGTGATAATACATATCATATTGCACAAAGCAGACTTTTTAAAAGCAAATTATTGCATAATATTCAACAATAAATCGTAAATATGCAATTATTTCTTGACTTTATGCAAAAATAATCGTATAATTATTCGCATATTACTTCTCGAGGTACATAGTTATGAACAAAACCAGAATTTTTATAGACGGTAAAGAGGGAACAACGGGTCTGAGGATATTTGAACGCCTTGCAAACCGTGACGATGTTGAAATAATGACCCTCAGCGAAGAGCTTCGCAAGGATACCGCCGCAAGAAAGCAGGCTCTCAATTCATGCGATATTGCGTTCCTCTGCCTGCCCGATGCTGCGGCGATTGAAGCGGTTTCGCTTATCGATAACCCCGATGTTAAGGTTATTGATGCTTCAACAGCTCACAGAACCTTGCCCGAATGGGCTTACGGTTTCCCCGAGCTTTCGCCCGCACATCTTGAAAAAATCAAAAATTCAAAGCGTGTTGCAGTTCCCGGCTGCCATGCAAGCGGCTTTATCGCTCTTGTTTATCCTCTTGTTTCCGCAGGCATTCTTCCTGCTGATGCTCTGCTCACCTGCCATTCGATAACAGGTTACAGCGGCGGCGGCAAAAAGATGATTGCGCAGTATGAAAACGGTTCAAGAGAAGCGTTTCTCAATTCTCCCCGCCAATACGGTTTAACTCAGGAGCATAAGCATCTCAAAGAGATGAAGGCGATAACGGGCATTGCGAATCTGCCTGTTTTTTGCCCGATTGTTTCCGATTATTACAGCGGAATGGCAGTTACCGTGCCTCTCTTCAAAGAAAATCTTTGTGAGGGCAAGAGTGTGAGCGACATTATCGAGGCTTATAAAAATACATATAATTCGGATTTTGTTAAATTCACAGAAGATACAGGCGAAGACGCAATGTTCTGCGCTGAAAAAATGAGCGGTAACGACGGAATGGAAATTTTCGTTAAAGGCAATGATGACAGAATTCTTTTGCTTGCCCGTTATGATAATCTCGGCAAGGGTGCATCGGGCGCAGCTATAGAATGCATGAATATTCTCATGGGAGCAGACCCAAAAACAGGGCTTTCCCTTTGATTGAAAGGATAAAAATATGAAACAGATTTCGGGCGGCATCTGCGCCGCAAAAGGCTTTACCGCAAGCGGAGTTCACTGCGGTATAAGAAAGAATAAAACCAAAAAAGACCTTGCCCTTATTTTCAGCGAAAAGAAGGCAACCGCAGCTTGCGTTTACACAACAAATCTTGTTAAG
>JBGVNA010000121.1:0-18213 GCA_045125175.1 Acutalibacteraceae bacterium | reverse complement strand
TTCACAGTTATTTTATACTATTCACTTGTATTTTTCAAGTCTTTTTTATTAATTATCGGTATAGATTAAAGAATTATAAGGTTTTTTGGGCTTTTTGTGAGGTTTTCGCAGCCGTTTTCGGCTATAAAAGCCATGTCTTCAATGCGCACGCCGAATTCCGAGGGTATATAAATTCCCGGCTCAACGGTCACAACATCGCCGATTTGAAGAATTGCATTGCTCTTTGGCGAAACTCTCGGCTCCTCATGAATTTCAATTCCGACCCCGTGACCCGTGCCGTGGCCGAAAAATCCGCCGTAGCCTGCGCTTTTGATAATATCCCTTGCTGCCTTATCCGCATCAAAGCAGGAAACACCCGCTTTGAGAATTTCAAGGCTCTTTTTCTGAGCGGAAAGCACGGTTTCATAAACCTCAGCCTGTTTTGAGGATACCTCGCCGACGGCAACCGTGCGGGTCATGTCGCTGTGATATCCGTCAACAACCGCACCGAAATCCATTGTTATGAAATCGCCTTTTTCAATCTTTTTATCGCTCGGCACGCCGTGGGGCATTGAGGAATTTTTTCCGCTGACGGCAATTGTTTCAAACGAAACGCATTCAGCGCCGTTTTTCAGCATGAAAAAATCAAGAGTCAAAGCGATTTCACGCTCGGTAACGCCCTCTCTGATAAAGGTGAGGACATGGTCAAAGGCTTTTTCAGCAATCGACTGCGCTTTGAGAATTTTATTTTTTTCAAAATCGCATTTTGCACGGCGCAATTCGTTGATTTTTTCGTCAACCTTATCCGCAGCGCAGACGCAGGGAACAATTTTTTTGATTTTTTCAAACTCCGCAACGCTCATGCGCTCCGCCTCGGTATAAAGCATGGTTATACCGAGCTTTTCAATATATTCGGGAAGCTGAGCGGAAAGCGAGGCGAGCAGCGCAATTTCGCTGCATTCGGTAATCTGATTCTGCGCCGCTTCAATGTATCGGCTGTCAATAAGAAAAACCGCCTCGGTTTTTGTTATGAGCAGATAGCCGTCAGACGACGCAAAGCCCGTTAAATAACGCCTGTTTTCGGGGGAGGTTACGATGAACGCATCGTTTTGATTTAATTGTGACTGTAATTTCTGAATATTCATAAATACTCCTGAAAAGGGACACTGCCGAATGTGTGCAGCATTCGGCAGTGTTGGGGAAAGAGAAAATAAAAATGAAAAAAGAAGTTGTCCAATTCAAATTACAGACAATACTATGTCTGTTTGTATAATATTGCACTAATGCTTTGTTTTTGTTGTAAAAATGTGAATAAATTGTAAACAAATAGACAAATTTCACTTTTTTTGTATGCTGACAAACATATTTTGTTTTAAATAAATAATTACTGCTCCAAAAATGCTTTGAAGCCTTTGAAAGCCATATAAACATCGAGCTTTGAAACAACCTCAAAGGGCGCATGCATTGAAAGCACGGGAACACCTACATCGACAACCTCAACGCCGAGGTTTGCGATATATTTCGCAACGGTTCCGCCGCCTCCCTCATCAACCTTGCCGAGCTCGCCCGTCTGCCAGGCAACCTTGCCGTTATCAAAAAGAGTTCTGATTTTTGCCATGAACTCGGCATTTGCATCGTTAGTGCTGCTCTTGCCTCTTGAGCCTGTGTATTTTGTAACAACAATGCCCTTGTTAACAAACGCCGCATTCAGCTTGTCGTGAACAGAAGGATAGGTGGGGTCAAAGCCTGCGTTAACATCCGCCGAAAGGCACTCGGATGCACGGAGCACATCTCTGCCGCAGAGGCCCTGTGTTTTTGCGATATCCGCAATAAAATGCTTGAGATAAGCGGAATTAAGACCCGTGTTGCCGTCTGAGCCTGTTTCTTCTTTATCGGTGATAACCGTTACGCTTGTGTATTTGGGAGCTTCAACGGCAAATGCCGCCATAACCGAGGGATAAGCGCAAACTCTGTCGTCGTGGCCGTAGGAGCCGATCATGCTGCGGTCAAAGCCGATATCCTTTGCTTTGAAAGCGGGCACCATTTCAAGCTCTGCAGAAAGAAAATCCGCTTCGGTGATGCCGTATTTTTCGTTGAGAAGCTTCATGATATTGAGCTTCACCATTTCGCTGCCCTTATCCTTGCCGAAAGGTCTGCTGCCGACAAGAATGTTGAGATTTTCGCCTGCAATCGCTTCGTCAAGCGGTCTGCTTGCCTGCTTTTTATCAAGATGAGGCAGAAGGTCGGTAACAACAAACTGAGGGTCACCCTCATCTTCACCGAGGCAAACATTTACGCAGCTTCCGTCACGGCGGTAAATAACACCGTGAAGTGAAAGGGGAATTGCAGTCCACTGATATTTCTTGATTCCGCCGTAATAATGGGTTTTGAACATTGCAAGCTCGGATTCCTCATAAAGGGGATTGGGCTTGAGGTCAAGGCGGGGGGAATCGATATGAGAAGCAACGATTTTTGCGCCCTTTTCAAGGCTCTCTGTGCCGAAGGTACAAAGAATGAGTGCCTTTGAGCGGTTGAGATAATAAACCTTGTCGCCTGCTTTATAGCTTGCCTTGGGGTCAAAGGGAGCATATCCCTCTTTTTCCGCAAGCGCAGTAACATATGCAGCGGCTTCTCTTTCCGTTTTGCAATTATCAAGGAATTCTTTATATCCCTCGCAGAAAGAATCCGCCTGAGAAATTTCATCATCCTCGCAAAGATATGATGCGTGGTCGGGTGAATAGAAAAGCTCTTCCTTTAAAATTTCAGCCTGAGTTTTTTCTGACATTTATTTTCATCCTTTCTCATAGAGGTTATTATATATTTTTAAGGCTCTGTTGACCTTTTTAACGTAATGTGCCGTTTCGGCAACAGGAATATCGGCAAGAATTTTGCCGTCGGGCGAGATTTCTTTATCATCAAGCCAGCCGTTGACTCTGCCTCTGCCCGCATGATAAGCGGCAAGGGCGGTATCTGTATTTTCGAATTCGTCAAGAAGATAGCTGAGGAAAAATGCACCGTATTTTATTGAAGTTTCGGGGTCAAGCAAGCTCAGATTTTCGTTTTCCTCGCCAAGCTTCATCTTCAGCCAGTCAAAGGTTTCGGGCGTTATCTGTGTCAGTCCCACGGCATCGGCATTGGAAACCGCCTCGGGATTAAAAGAGCTTTCGGTTTTGATAACCGCATATAGCAGCTCTTTTTCAATACCGAATACGGCACTGTATTTTTCAACATATTCGGTGTATTTCATCGGGTAAAATGCTTTGAGGACGCTTTTGCCCGTCACACAGAATGAGCCGAATAAAATTGCCGCCGCAACGGCAAATATTAAAATGGCTTTTATTTTGCCCTTTCGTGTCATAATAATCCTTTCAGCTGCTCTTCCGGATTTCCGCCGTTATTATCTATAATTATATCCGATTTTGATATGTAGTATTCCGCAGGCGGCTGAGCGTTGATGCGCAAAACGGCATCCTGCTGCGAAATTGAATCACGCTTCATAATTCTTTCAAGACGGATTTTTTCATCGGCGATAACGCTGATATTTTTATCGCAGACTGCGATAAGCGGGCTGTCAAAGAGCAATGCAGCATCAATAACCGCCGCTTTTGCGCCCTCTTTTTCTGCTTCGTGAATTTCTTCAACGGCAAGGCGGGTAATTTCAGGGTGAGTGATAAGATTAAGGTCGTTTGTGCCCTCTTTTGTTGCAAAAGCACGCCTTGCAAGCTCCCGGCGGTCAAGCTTTCCGCCGTTAATAATATCCTCTCCGTAGCGTGCTGTGAGCAAAGCAATAACCTCGGGATTTTCAACCGCTTTTCTTGCGAGAATATCCGTGTCAACAATGTGATATCCCTTATTTTTCAGAATTGAGGCAACCGTTGTTTTGCCCGAGCCTGTCTGCCCTGTTAAACCGATAACAGGAATGCTGAAATCAAGGTCAATAACCCTGAATGCAGCGGAGCGCAGCAGCCTGTTATAAACCGCAAGGCCGACACCCGTTGAAACGGGGCAGCGCACAAAAGCTCTTTTGCAGCCCATTGCATCAACCTCACGCAAAGCATCAAAAATACTGTGTGCCTGCGACAATCCGTCACACTCTCTGCCGTATTCGATAAATTTTTCAAAATATTTTCCCTCGCCCTCAAAGCAGACGGCGCAAACGGTATCTTTCTGAGCGTGAATAAAATTTTTATATTTTTCAAAATCGCCTCTGATAATCGTAACCTGAGCCGCAGGGGCGTAATGCTTATATTTCATGCCGGGTGACTCGGCTTTTTCGTTATCCTTGAGCTTTTCAAAAACGGCGGGTGAAATCTGAATTTCACCGAGCACATCTTCAAGCTGCTCGGGGGTTATTCCGCCCGGTCTGAGAAGAGTCGGCGGGTCTGTTACAAGAGTTACAACCGTTGATTCAACGCCGACAAAGCATTCGCCGCCGTCAACAACGGCATCGATTTTTCCGTCAAGGTCCTCAATAACATGGCCTGCCTTTGTGGGGCTTGGCTTGCCCGAAGCGTTTGCGCTCGGCGCGGCAAGCGGCAGACCCGATGCAGCAATTATTTCCCTTGCTCCCTCATGCGACGGCATACGGATTGCAACCGTTTCAAGCCCTGCGCTCACTTCATCGGGAATGAGGGCTGATTTTTTCATGATTACCGTCAGCGGGCCGGGCCAATATTTTTCCGCAAGAGCATAAAGGCGTGGGTCAACAGTTTCAACAAGCGGTGTTATTTCTTCAAGAGAAGAAACATGAACTATCAGCGGATTATCCTGAGGTCTGCCCTTGGCGATAAAGATTTTTTTAACCGCCTCGCCGTCAAGAGCGTTTGCCGCAAGACCGTAAACCGTTTCGGTGGGTATGGCAACAAGACCGCCGTTTTTCAAGATTTGAGCGGCAGTTGATATTGTATTTTTATCGTTTAATTTCAGGTGAAGTGTTTTCATGTCTATTCCTTAAATTTTGTTTATAGAGTTTTTTCTCTTTTTGGTCATTAACGAACAAAATAATATAATAAACCGCAACAGAAAGAACAATTAATGCCAAAAGAATACCGACAACAGGTAACGTTTTTATTAAAGCTCCTATGACAATTACGCCGATTATTACCGTGCCTATTACACTTACTATTGATAAAATCCATAAGATAAATTTGAATGCAATATATAAAATTGATATGAACATATATCAACATCCTTTATTCGGATTGTAAATTATTTATTCCGTATCTGATTTAAGCTTTTCTGCTGTATCAGCGGTTACCAAAGCGTCAATAATTTCATCAAGGTCGCCGTTAAGAATGGCTTCAATTTTATAAAGGGTGAGATTTATTCTGTGGTCGCTGACTCTGCCCTGCGGATAGTTATATGTGCGGATACGCTCGCTTCTGTCGCCCGTGCCGACCTGCGCTTTTCGCTCGCCCGCAATGGCGTCATGCTGCTTTTCACGCTCAGCTTCAAGAATTTTTGAGCGCAGAATTTTCATCGCTCTGTCCTTGTTCTTATATTGACTGCGCTCATCCTGGCATTCAACAACCGTTCCCGTGGGGATATGGGTTATTCTTATTGCGCTTTCGGTTTTGTTGACGTGCTGACCGCCTGCGCCTCCCGAACGGTAGGTATCAATCTGCAAATCAGCGGGGTTGATTTCAACATCAACCTCTTCCGCCTCGGGAAGAACGGCAACCGTTACCGTTGAAGTGTGAATTCTGCCCTGACTCTCGGTTTCGGGCACACGCTGAACTCTGTGAACACCGCTTTCAAACTTGAAGCGGGAATATGCTCCGTCACCCGAGATGTTGAAGCTGATTTCTTTGAATCCGCCGAGCTCCGTGGGGTTGGAGCTGAGAATTTCGCTCTTCCATCCCTTTGCTTCGGCATACATTGAATACATTCTGAAAAGCACGCCTGCGAAAAGCGAAGCCTCTTCGCCGCCTGCACCGCCTCGGATTTCAACAATAACGTTCTTATCGTCGTTGGGGTCACGGGGCAGGAGCAGAATTTTCAGCTCTTCCTGATAAACGGCAACGTTTTCAACCGCTTCTTCATATTCCTCCTGCACCATTTCACGGAAATCCCTTTCAAGACCGCCCGCATCAAGCATTTCTTTTGCTTCGTTCAAGGTTGCCTGAGCGGCTTTGAGCTGGCGGTATTTTTCAACAATGGGGGTTAAAACTTTAAGCTCCTGCATAAGCTTTTTATATTGCTCCATATCGGAAACAACATCGCTTTGGCAGAGCTTTTCGTTGATATCCTCAAATCTCTCTTCAACTTTGATTAATTTATCAAGCATGAATTATTCCTCTTCGTCACGGATTATTTTTTTGATGTTTTTTTCGACCTTGACTCTTTCAAGCATGACCTCTCTGCCGCACTGCATGCATTTAATGCGAAAATCCGCACCGATACGCAAAACGGCAAACTTATCGCAGCCGCAGGGATGCTTTTTTTTCATCAAAAGAGTATCTCCCAATCTTACATCCATAAATATCTCTCCGTTTTTTTGTAAAAATATGTTTGCAAAACTACTCTACTTTATAATATATCACAAATTCAGTTGAAAGTATATCCCGCACATAAATTTTTTTGGAATTTTATTCATAATAAAACCATATACATTTATCAATGAAAAATTATCAACTTAAAATAAAGCCGAAAGGCGGAACGGTGGTCAGAAATGAGAACATTCAAACCTGAAGGTCAGATTATAACAACCGAGGAAAATAAGCGATATCTTTCAAGCTCCTTTGCTCTGCGTGACGCTTTTTATTCGGAAGCCGTGCTTGAAGGCAGGGTTGTGAGATGCGACAGCGAGCATAATCTTCATGTTGATTTGGGCTGCATGAAAGGAATTATCCCCCGTGTTGAGGGCGCAATGGGAATTGAAGAAGGCACGGTCAGAGATATTGCCCTTATTTCAAGGGTCAACAAGCCCGTCGCTTTTTTTATAACGGGTTTTCGAACCGAAAACGGCGAAGAAATTGCCATGCTCAGCCGCCGCAGAGTCCAGACGGAGTGCATGAGCACCTACATTTCACGCCTCACGGCAGGCGATGTTATCCCCGCAACGGTTTCACATATTGAGGGCTTCGGCGTTTTCTGCGATATCGGAGCGGGAATCAGCGCACTTATGCCCATTGACAGCATTTCCGTTTCAAGAATTCCGCATCCGAGCGCAAGATTTACCCCCGGTCAGAATATTTTTGCCGTTGTCAAGGGCATTGACGAAAGCGGCAGAATCACTCTCAGCCACAAGGAATTGCTCGGCACATGGGAAGAAAACGCTGCCATGTTTTCCGTCGGTGAAACCGTGCCGGGAATTGTGCGCTCAGTTGAAAAATACGGAATTTTCGTTGAGCTTTCCCCTAATCTTGCAGGCCTTGCCGAGTTTTCACCGGGGGTTGAAGCAGGCAGCCAGGCTGGAGTTTATATCAAAAGCATTATCCCGTCAAAAATGAAAATCAAGCTGATTATCGTTGACTGCTTTGACGCTGATTATCCTGTCAGCACGCCTAAATATTTCATAAAAAACGGACATATTGATACCTGGAAATATTCTCCCGAGGAAAGCTCAAAAATTATTGAATCGAGTTTTTAATTAAAAAATGGTGTACGAAAAGTACACCATTTTCTGCTATTCTGTTACCTTTATAATTCTTCCGCCGCCAAGAACAGTGTTTCCGTCATAGGCAACGGCGCTCTGACCCGGAGTTATTGACCTTTGAGGTTCATCAAAAATTACAGTAACCGTGCCGTCTGAATTCGGGGTAATCAGCGCGGGCTGTTCTTTTGCCCTGAAACGGATTTTTACATCGGCACGAAGCGGCTCTTCAAGCTTATCAAATGCAATCCAGTTCATTCTGTCCGCTATAAGACCTCTGCTGTACTGGCTGCCGTTTTCACCGATTGTTACGGTGTTGTTTTCAGCCGAAATTCCCGTGACGAACATCGGCTTGCCGAATGCGCCGAGGCCTTTTCGCTGGCCGATTGTATAATTAATTATTCCGTTGTGTTTGCCGAGAATATTGCCGCTTTTATCAACAAAACTTCCCTTGGGCGAGCTTATGCCGAGCGAGGAAAGATAAGCGATATAGTCATCGTTGGGAACAAAGCAGATTTCCTGACTGTCACGCTTTTCGGCAACGTGAATTCCCGCTTTTTCAGCTTTTTCGCGGATAAGCGATTTTTCCATGCCTTCAAGGGGAAAGATTGAATGTGAGAGCTGAAATTGATTAAGTCTGTGGAGAAAATAGCTCTGGTCTTTTGCGCTTTCAGAACGTTTAAGCAGAAATCTGCCGTTATTTTCATCTATTTTAGCATAATGACCCGTTGCAATGCCGTCACAGCCGTTTTCAAGCGCATAGTCAAGCATTGCGCCGAATTTAATCGCATAATTGCACTCAACGCAGGGATTCGGAGTTCTTGCGGCAAGATATTCCGCAACAAACGGATCAATAACCGATTTTTTGAAAAAGTCTCGTCGGTCAAGCACACGAAGCTCAATTCCGAGGCAATCGGCAATCCGCTGAGCATCTGCGATATCGCTGTCGGCAGCGTTTTCGGGCTTCAGCCGCAGAATAATTCCCATAACGTCATAGCCCTGCTCAAGCAGGATATGTGCCGCTGCGCTGCTGTCAACTCCTCCGCTTAAACCAACTGCAATTTTCTTCATAAAATCCCTCCGTTTTTGATATATTGCTATTATAGCACATATAATTCCAAATTAAAATGGGAGTTAAGAAAATAGCGTATTTTATACCTCAAAATCCGCATAAAAATCCAAAAAACGCTTGCAGAAATTTTACAATTGCGTTATAATTTCAGTATATTAGGAGATTGTGCGATTTTTTGAAAGAGGTAATAATTATGCCAGCAGATTTACATTGCCACACCAAGCTTTCGGACAGCTCAATGGGTATCGACGACCTTATTGTACTTGCTCAGAAAATGGGTATAACAACCATTGCCATAACTGACCGTGACTGCCAGGCAGGAACAGTCAGAGGCAAAATTATAGGCGAACGCAGGGGAATTACAGTTATTCCCGGCGTTGAAATTTCAGCTTATGACTCAAAAAACGAAAAATATGTTGAAATTCTCTGCTATCTTCCCGACAGCCCCGACAGACTTGAGGGTCTTTGCCACAGAAATATTGTTGCAAGAAAAAAAGCAAGCCAGCTTATGACCCTTAAAATTGCCCGCAAATATCCCATTACACCCGAGCTCGTTCTCAAATGCGCAACGGGTTCAACTGCAGTTTTTGAACAGCACATTATGCATGCGCTTCTTGAATGCGGCATGACAGATAAAATATACGGCGACCTTTATTATGAGCTTTTTTCACCCGAAAGCTCCGAAAATGTTCTTGTTAAGGCGGGTTATTCCGAACCTGCAGAGGTCATTGAAGCAATTCATGAGGCAGGCGGAATTGCCGTGCTTGCTCACCCTGCATCGCTCGGCAGCCTTGAGCTTATCGAAGAGCTTATTTCTCTCGGACTTGACGGAATTGAGGTATGGCACCCGGAAAACACGGATGAAGAACAAACCGTTCTTCAGAAGCTCGCAAAATCAAAAGGTCTGCTTGCAATCGGCGGAACAGATTTTAAAGGCATGTATTCCAAAAAGACAGTCAGTGTAGGCGAATACACAACGCCCGATGCCGATGTTAAGGCTCTCATGAGCTATAAAACTAAAATGAAGAAAAAGAAAGCAGCATTGGAGAAATAAAAATGAGATCAAACGATGATGATATTAAAATCTTTCATCCCTCAAAAAAAGACGGCGCAGGCGCAGACCTTGCAGAGCTTGCCCTGCTGATGGATACTTACCGCAGCAACGGTAATATGGAAAAGGCGACGGCTCTCGGCGAAAAGCTTGCCGATATTTCGCCCGAAGAAATCTGCCCCAAGGATGCGGAGAAGCTCAACACAAATGAGGTTCGCATGCTCAGAGCACTTATGATTTTTTCGGCGCAGATTTCGCTTCATAAATATCTGCCGCATCAGATGCTTTCATCGCAGGCTGTCAACGCCATGTATGCGAAAATCGCAAAAAAGCATCCCGGTCTGTTTGAAAATATTTCCGACGGCTCATCCTACACCTTCTATTATCTTTCAGTCCGCAAAAACAAAAATATAGAAGAGAATATCGGCAAAAATTATGCAATGCTCTGCGACAGGGATGATAATGAATATTATTCATCGCTCGGAACAAGAGTTTATATTCAGACTGATCTTGCCGTTTGCGACATGATTGAAGAATTTGAATTCAAAGAATAACAGAAATCCGTCAGCCTTGCGTTGGCGGATTTTTTAAAATATCTTGCAAGGCAATTTATTTTATGATATATTATTTTCATTACAGAAAAGAAAGGAAAATAAGATTATGTGGTTAATAATTAAACAAACTGTTTCCCTTGTAATCTCACTTTTGCTCACGGTTTTTCCGGGCAGCGAATTTCTCGCAGACTTTGATATTCTTCAGCTCGCAACAAAAGAGGATGATTGCCTGCTCAACGCTTCAATCGTTTCCGACGTACATATAGACGTTGAATGGCCCATCGGCGAATGGGTTTGGGCAAACGGTCTGAATGACCTTGAGCGTTCGGTTGACGATATTGATGCTCTCATTGTTTCGGGCGACCTTACAAACTACGGCGATGGTCCCTCAATGGAAAGCTTTTTCAACATTATGGCGGACAGCGACTGCGCCGATAATTGGGTTATCGCAATGGGTAACCACGATGTAGGCCATGTTGAGGACACAACTCAGGAGGGCGCAAGGCAGAGATTTGTTGACCTTTATAACAATCTCAATCCTTCGGGTGAACAGATTGAAAAGGCATATTATAAAACAGATATCAACGGCTACCGCTTTGTTGTTCTCGTTGACGACGGTGAGGACACATGGGATCACCCCGATATGGCTGAAGAGCAGTATCAGTTCCTTGACGATTCTCTTGCGGAAGCAGCGGACAGAGGCTTGCCGATGTTTGTTGTTTGCCACGTTCCCGTTGAGGGCGTTAACGGCCAGGATAAAATCTGGGAGGACGGCGGCCTCGGCGATTGCAGCGACAGAGTTCAGTCCATTCTTGAAAAATATGAAAACGTGTTCTTTATCAGCGGCCATGTTCACACAGGCATCAACGGCCCGCTTGTTGAAGAGGCTTTCGGCTTCTCATGCGTTGAAACAATCAACGGCGTTAACTATATAAATCTTCCCACATATATGATTGTTAACAGATACGGTGTGCCCTGGGGCGGCATGGGCTTCCAGATGGAAGTTTATGAAGATGAGGTTCTTTTCAGAGCAAGAAACTTCGGCTCATCAAAATGGTATCCCGTTTATGACCACAGCGTAGAGCTTGTATAACAGAAAAAAATTAAAGGCAGCCGATTGGCTGCCTTTTTTATACATTATTTAAACTTTCAACATAATTTGTTCTTTTAAGCAGGGTTGAAGACGAGATTTGTGAAATATAAACCTTGTCCTCGCCCTTTTTATTTCTGCAAACGATAAATGATTTTGGCAAATCGTAACAGATATTTTCAACTATGCCCGCCTTTTCAGCCATGGCAAGATAATTTCTTGTGCTTTTTGAAACCGTTGTTGTGTCAAGGTCAAAAATCCCGATGATTTCATCAAAGGTTATAACCTTATCCATGCCGAGATGCAGATACATAGCCTACTCCATTTCTTTAATTTCGCCGTTTATAACCTCAAAAGCCTTGCCTTTTTTTGAACGCAGAAGCTGTGAGGGGTCGCAGCAGGTGATAAAAACCTGCCAGTTATCAAGATAATTCAGAATAAATGTCTGCCTGCCCTCGTCAAGCTCGCTCATAACATCATCAAGAAGAACAACGGGGCATTCTCCCGTTATTTTTTCTATTATAGAAGCTTCGCCGAGCTTCATCGCAAGAGCGCACGACCTTTGCTGACCCTGCGAGCCGAATGTGCGTGCATCTCTGCCGTTAAGATTTAAAACAAGGTCATGAGTATGCGGGCCTGCATTGGTATAAAGTCTTTTTATATCGGCTTCTCTTGATTTTTCTATATCAGTAATAAGCTTTTCTTTTATTTCTTCTTCGCTGATATTTTCCTTTGAAAAATCATAATAAAACGAAAATTCTTCTCTTCCCGAGCTGATTCCTTTATAAATTTCGCTTGAAAGAGCTGAAAGCTGCTCAACATAATCAAGACGGTATTTCACTATTTTTGCGCCTAAATTTGCAAGCTCGGTATCCCACGGGGCCATATAATCATATTCAAAGCTTCTTTCGCCGAATTTTTTGAGCAGAGCATTTCTCTGGTCAAGCACACGCAGATAGCGCGACATAACAACAGCATAATTCGGCTTAATAAGGCTCAGAGCAACGTCAAGCATCTTTCTTCTTTCACCGGGCCCGTCCTGAACAAGGCCGAGTGTTGCAGGCGAAAAAACAACGGCAAAATATTTGCCCATCATCACTCTCGGCGATTCTTCCTTAACTCCGTTAAGAACAATTTCCTTGCGTTTATTGATTTTCATAACCGCATTTTGTTCACGCGAGTGTGAATAAAAATTATTTTCAATTTCAGCTTCCGCCTTGCCTTGCTCGATAAGCTGGGCATTTTTTCTTGCCCTGAAGCTGTAAAAGCCCGTTAAAAGCCAGATGCTTTCAATTATATTTGTTTTTCCCTGGCCGTTTTCGCCGTAAATAATATTCATTTCGGGGTGAGGCTCAAAGGAAACCGATTGCAGATTTCTGAAATTTTTTGCGGAATGGTATTTAATTATCAACTTTTACCATTCCTTTCAGAAATTACTCAACATTATAAACAACATTTTCAAACTCGGCGTTATCTCCGCTTCTGAGTTTTTTTCCTCTCTGAGTGCAGATTTCGCCGTTTACTCTGACTTCGCCTTCCTGAATAACTATTTTTGCGTGGCCGCCTGTCTGAACAGCATCGCACATTTTAAGAAAAGCATCGAGTCTTATAAAATCGGTATCAATTTTTTTATTAACCTGCTGTTTTTGCGCAACTTTAACTTTAATCTTCATTTTTCAGCCTCACGGGAAGAATTAAGAATATGAATTCATCGCCCTGATTGGGCACAATAAGAATGGGAGCAACTGCACCGTTGAGCATTATTCTGACTTCATCGGTATCACAAACTCTGAGAGCTTCAATCATATACTTATTATTAAAGCCGATTGTGCAGCTTTCGCCCTCAATCTGAGCCGAAATTTTGTCATTTGCCGTTCCGAGAGAAGTGATGCTTGAAATTTTGATAAGATTATCTTCAAAAACGCACTTAACGGGGCTCTTTATCTTATCGGTGATGATAAGCGATGTTCTGTCGATGCTTTCAATAAAGCTTCTTGTGTTAACGTTGATAACGGTTTTTGTTGACGAAGGAATAGCCGCTTTATAGTTGAGGAATTCTCCGTCAAGCAGGCGGGAAATTATCTGATAACCGCCAAGCTCAAAGATGATGTGTCTTTTGCCGACACCGATGGCAACGTTATCTTCGCCGTCTTTCATCAGCTTCACAACCTCTGAAAGAGTTTTTGCGGGAACAACGAATGAAAGAACCTCGCCGCTGTAATCAATATTTTCATTTCTGATTGCAAGACGCACGCCGTCAACAGCGATAAGTCTGATATGATTTTCTTCAATTTCAAACTTTACGCCCGTGTGAACGATTTTGCTGTCCTTAACAGAAACGGAAAAAATTGTTTTTCTGACCATATCTTTAAGAAGATTCTGGTCAATTGTTATGGGATATCCGCCCGAAACAGAGGGAAGATCGGGATATTCTTCGGCAGAAATACCGATAAGGGTAGATTCAAATTCGCCGCATGTAATTGCAGCGATATTTCTCTGATCGCTGAAAATGCTGACTACGCTTTCAGGCAGCTTTCTGAGAGTTTCGCTGAACATATGGGCATTGAGAACAAGCTCGCCTTCTTCTTCAATTCTTGCAGGAATAGAAGTTGTGATACCCATTTCAAGGTCATAGCCGGTTAATGTGAGAGTTCCCTCTTTTGCCACCATGAGAATACCCTCGATGGCAGGAATAGCTGTTTTTGTTGAAGCCGCTCTCTGAACATTCTGGCATGCCTCTGAAAGCTCAACTGTGTTGCAGAAAATTTTCATCTTTGTTCCTCCTCTGAGATTTTCACACAAGAAAACTCAAATTATTGCCTCAAACGGCAAAATCAAGATTTTTTCTCTATATATGAAAGGATATATTATCTATATTATAGTAGTATTAGTAGAGGGCGTTAAAATGGGGTATAAGTCCCGAACCCTTTGAAAATACCGGATTTCAGTTAAAAATTTATTAACTTTAATTTGTGGAAAAGCGGAAGTTATCAACATCACTTTTTTTGGTAAAGTGTAAATGTGGAAAAAGTGAAAGTGGAAAAGTATAAATAAGTGGAAAACTTTCCTGAAAAATACAATGGGTACGGGTGAAACCCGTCATTCATTCCGAATTCCGAATTTCGCATTCCGAATTACTTTTTCACTTATTATAAATCATTTCGCCCTTCCATTGCTCTGATAAGGGTAAATTCATCCGCATATTCGAGGTCTGCGCCGACGGGAACGCCGTATGCAAGGCGGCTGACCTTAACACCGAGCGGCTTTATGAGCCTTGAAATATACATTGAGGTTGCTTCGCCCTCAACCGTGGGGTTGGTTGCCATAATGATTTCTTTAACCGTGTCGTCGCCGAGCCTTAAAAGCAGCTCTTTTATGCAGATATCCTCTGGGTTGATATCGTTCATCGGCGAAATTACGCCGTGCAGAACATGATAAAGACCGTTATATTCGTGAGTGCGTTCAATTGCGATAACATCTCTCGGGTCTTCAACAACACAGATTGTTGATTTATCCCTTGACTGAGATGTGCAGATTGAGCAAACATCACCGTCTGTTAAATTGCAGCAGATTTCGCAGCGCTTTATCGAGCTTCTTGCATTAAGAATTGTTTCGGTAAACTTCTGCGCATCTGCATCGCTCATTGAAAGAACATGGAATGCAAGCCTCTGTGCGCTTTTTCTGCCGACTGACGGGAGCTTTGCAAACTGGTCAATGAGCCTGTCGAGTGATGGTGTGAATCCGCTCATCAGAAAAGACCGGGGATTGAAAGGCCGCCCTTAGCTCTTTCCATGCCCTGCTCCATAGCGTCATTAGCCTTGCGGATGCTTTCATTGAATGCGGAAATAATGAGATCCTGAAGCATTTCAACATCTTCGGGGTCAACAACCTCGGGCTTGAGGTTAACGGCTTTAACTTCGTGAGCGCCTGTTACGATAACTTCAACTGCGCCGCCGCCAACGGATGTTGAGAATTCTGTTTCTTCAACCTCCTGCTGGATTTTAGCCATGTTTTCCTGCATTTCCTGAATTTTTTTCATCATATTGCCGCCCTGAGCAGCGCCGGGAACTCTTGCTTTCATATTAATTATCCTCCGTTACTGGTTTGAATTGAAATTATTTATTTTAGCCTTTAAATTTTCTAAAGGACTTGTTGCAGCTTTTGGTTTTTCCGTGTTTGAAACGGCAATTTTCATTTTTCTGCCCATTACTTCAAAAACTGCCCTTGCAAGCTCCTTTGAATGGGTGTCTGTGCAGATAAAATCAAAAAGAGTCGGATTTTCTGAATGAATAACCACTCTGCCGTTTTTAATTACCGCTGTTGAATTTGCCATAATTCCGTAAAGCGGAATATCATAGCGCATGATTTTTTCAAGCACCTCGGGCCATTGCTCAAAATTTCCGTCGGGAACGGGAGCTTCCTCTTCGGGAGCCTTGGGAAGAGGAGCTTTTTCAGGCTCTTTTTCTTCAGGCGTCGGAGCGGGTGCAGGCTCTGTGGGTTTAACGGGAGCGGGCTGAGGCTTTGGCTCGGGCTGTGCCGCAGGTTTCGGAGCGGAAATTTTTCCGCTTGAAATTTCGTCAAGCTTTTCTTCAATTGCGCATATTCTGTCCTCAAGCTCGGCGGAAATTCCTTCGCCCGATGAAGCAGACGGAGCGCACATTTTTATAACAGCCGCTTCAAGCTGAATTTTCTTATTGGCGGCGTTTTTGATGTTTTTGGAAGTCTGTTCAAGAACTTCAATGCATGAAAGAATTTTTGAGAGCTTCAATTCCGAGGCTCTTTCTTTTATATTTAAAAGCTCGTCCTTTGAGCAGACTATAAGACCTTCACAATCGCTGACAGTTTTTGCAACCATAAGATTGCGGAAATGGAGGGTAAGTTCTGTGCAGAGGCTGTCAATATCGCAGCTTTCGCTGTGGAGCTTTGAAACAAGCTTCAATGCGTTTGTAAAATCGCCCTTTGCAACAAATTCCGAGAAAGAGAAGAGGTGAATTGTTCCCGCAATGCCTGCCGCATCGCTGACGGTTTCTTCATCAATATCCGTTCCCATTGCAAAGCATCGGTCAAGCAGCGAAAGAGCATCTCTCATGCCGCCGTCGGCAATTCGTGCGATAAGGCTTGCGGCGTTTGAGGTGAGGTTAACATTTTCTTTTTCCGCAACATACATGAGCCTTGCCGTTATATCTTCGGGTGAGATACGCTTGAAATCAAAGCGTTGGCATCTTGAAAGAATTGTTGAGGGCAGCTTGTGTATTTCTGTTGTTGCGAGGATAAAAATAACGTGTGAGGGCGGCTCTTCAAGAGTTTTGAGCAGCGCATTGAATGCGCCGATTGAGAGCATATGCACCTCGTCGATTATATAAACTCTGAATTTTGCGTTTGCGGGAGTAAAATTGGCTTCTTCACGCAAATCTCTGATGTTATCAACGCCGTTATTGCTGGCGGCGTCAATTTCAATAACGTCAAGAATTGAACCGTTTTCAATTCCTCTGCAGATTTCGCATTCGTTGCAGGGATTGCCGTCAACGGGGTTAAGGCAGTTAACAGCTTTTGAAAGAATTTTTGCGCAGGTGGTTTTACCCGTTCCCCTTGAACCCGTGAAAAGATATGCGTGAGAAATTCTGCCGCTTTCAAGCTGGCTTTGCAGAGTTCTTGTAACATGCGGCTGACCGTAGACATCGTTAAATTCCTTCGGTCTCCATTTGCGGTAAAGCGCCTGATACATCCTTTCACTTCCTCATAAAAAAATAGAGAGCTTTTTCTTGGTCATATGGCGGTAGGCAGACTGTGGCGCACAAGACTGTCCGCTTAATGCTGCTCGGTTCACCCGCCTGACATGGTTCACGGTGCCCTGTCGCACAGGACCCACACGCCACATGACCAAAAGAAAGCTCTTTCTGCCATTATCAATTACAATATATTATATAATATAATTATAATAATATCAAGTGTAATTTTTATTAAATCGGGGGATTTTCGGAAAAACAGGGGCTTTTTTAATTGTTTTTTTCACAAAATTATATTATTTGAATAAATTGATAATGATAATAACATAGGGGGCAATGAAATGAAAGAAGCATATTTTCTCGGTTCAAGCGGCAAAAACGGATTTTTCTCCTGCTTTTCACAGCTTACGCCAAAAATAGAGGGGCAATATACTTATATTATCAAGGGCGGTCCCGGCACGGGAAAATCTTCGCTGATGAGAAAGATTGCCGATGAAATTGAAAGCAGGGATATTGAATGCGAAAGAATTTTTTGCTCATCAGACCCGAATTCGCTTGACGGAATTATTTTTCCGTCGCTGAGGGTGAGCATATGTGACGGAACATCACCTCATACTCTTGACCCCGATTACCCCGGCGCAACGGGGGAGATTATTAACCTCGGCGATTGCTGGGATAAACAAAAGCTCCTTGAAAATAAAGAAAAAATAATTGAACTGACAGATAAAAACAAAGCCTGCCACCAGCGCAGCAGGCGATTTATCGAATCAGCATTTTCAATTTACGGCGACGGCGAGAAAATCTGCCGTGAATGCCTTGATGAAAGCAGGCTGATGCGCTATGCATCAAGAGTTTCAAACCGACATTTCAAAAAGCCCTCGGGAAGAATAGGCCTTGAAAAAATCAGGCTTCTTGATGCGATAACACCCAAAGGCTATTATTTTTTCAGCGACACGGTGAATGCACTCTGCGATGAAATTATTGTTTTTGAGGATGATTTTGGCGTTGCGGCGTCAAAGCTGATAAATGAAATACGTTCATATGCATTGGCAAGCGGATTTTCTGTTATTTCAAGCCCGTGCATTAACAGAGAAAAAGGCATACGCCACATAATTATTAAAGAGCTGTCGCTCGGTTTTTTCACTGC
>JBGVNA010000120.1:0-2426 GCA_045125175.1 Acutalibacteraceae bacterium | reverse complement strand
AACCTCACTCTGCGCCTTTTGCTTCGCTCGCCGTTTGTTGTTATCGGCGCAATGATAATGGCATTTACCGTTGATTCAAAGGCTGCCGTTACTTTTGCAGTTGTTATTCCGCTGCTTTCAACAGTTGTTTTCGGAATAATGCTTTTCTGTATTCCTCTTTATAAAAAAGTACGCATGGCTTTGGATAAAGTGCTTTGCACGGCAAGGGAAAGCCTTACGGGCGCAAGGGTTATCAGAGCATTCTGCAAAGAGGAAGAGCAGGTTGAGGAATTCAAAGAGCGAAACGATGCGCTCACCGCCATTCAGGAATATACGGGCAGGATTTCCGCTCTTCTTAACCCCGTAACCTGCGTTATCATCAATATCGGCATTGCAGTGCTTATTTATAAAGGTGCAATCAGAGTTGATGCGGGCCTGCTCACTCAGGGTGCGGTTGTTGCGCTTTATAACTATATGTCACAGATTCTTGTTGAGCTTGTGAAGTTTGCAAATCTGATTATCAGCATCACAAAATCCGTTGCGTGTGCAGGCAGAATAAGCGCAGTGCTTGATACTCCCGCCGAGGATATGCAGGGCAGTGCAAAAATGAATGAAAACAGCGATGATATTGTTGAATTCAGAGATGTTTCGTTTGCATATACGGGAGCGGGCGATAACTCGCTTGAAAACATCTCATTCACCGTCAAAAAAGGCGAGACCGTGGGTATTATCGGCTCAACGGGCTCGGGCAAAACAACGCTTATCAATCTTATTCCCGCTTTCTATAAGGCAAGCTCGGGCAGTGTGCTTGTCGGCGGAGCGGATGTCAACGAGGTTTCTCTTGAAGATTTACGCTCTAAAATCGCCGTTGTGCCTCAGAAATCCGTGCTTTTCAAAGGCACAATAAGAGAAAATATGCTCTGGGGTAAGGAAGATGCAACCGATGAAGAAATAATGAAAGCTCTTGAAATTGCTCAGGCGGCAGAATTCGTTTTGCAAAAAGACGGGGTGCTTGATGCTCCCGTTGAGCAGGGCGGAAGGAATTTCTCGGGCGGTCAGCGTCAAAGGCTTGCCGTTGCAAGAGCAATTGTTAAAAATGCAGATATCCTTATTCTTGATGACAGCTCAAGCGCACTCGACTACGCAACCGATGCCGCAATGCGCAGAGCGATTGCAGAAAACCAGGGCGACACCGCCGTGCTTATCGTTTCTCAGCGCACATCATCAATAATGCATGCGGATAAAATCATTGTTCTTGATGACGGTCATGCCGAAATCGGCACTCACAAAGAACTCCTTGAAAATAATGCTGTCTACAGAGAAATTCATCTCTCACAGTTTGATGAGGAGGAGAGCGCATGAAAAATAAAGTGAATAAAGGCACGGTCAAAAAAGTGCTTTTTTATGTCGGCAGATACAAAGTTCATCTTATTTTTTCGATAATCCTTGCAGCGGTCAGTGTTGCAATCAGCCTCTATATTCCCGTGCTTGCAGGAAATGCGATTGATACGGTTGTCGGTGCGGGTCGGGTGGATTTCAAGGCTTTGATGCCTTATCTTTATAAAATCGGTATTCTTGCGCTTGCTGCTGCGGCAGCTCAGTGGATAATGAATACGTTGAATAACCGGATTACATTTAAGGTTGTTCGTGATATCCGTAATGCGGCAATGGAAAGAATTCAGATTTTGCCGTTGAGTTATATCGACTCTCATCCTGCGGGCGAAACCGTGAGCCGAATAATTTCCGATGCAGACCAGTTTGCAGACGGTCTTCTCATGGGCTTTACTCAGCTCTTCACAGGCATTGTTACCATTGCGGGCACTCTGGGCTTCATGCTTTCAATCAATTGGAAAATAACTCTTGTTGTTGTTATTCTCACTCCGCTTTCGCTTTTTGTTGCAAGGTTTATCGCAAAGCGCACGCACTCCATGTTCAGGCTTCAGGCGCAGACAAGAGGTGAGCAGACTGCTTATACCGAAGAAAATATAGGCAACAAAAAGGTTGTTACCGCTTTTTCAAGAGAAGAAAAATCTCTCGAAGAATTTGATGAAATCAATGAGCGATATGCAAAATATTCGCTCAAAGCGATATTCTTTTCATCTCTCACAAACCCCTGCACAAGATTTGTCAACAGCATGGTTTATGCGGCTGTTGGTTTTGCGGGTGCGCTTGCGGTTGTGAATAACACAATAACCGTCGGCGAGCTTTCGTGCTTCCTCAGCTATGCAAATCAGTATACAAAGCCTTTCAATGAGATTTCGGGCGTTATTGCGGAGCTGCAGAATGCGCTTGCCTGTGCAGAAAGACTTTTTGAGCTTGTTGAGCAGGAGCCTCAGACTCCGGATGCAGCCGATGCGGCAGTTTTCTCCGATGTTGACGGCAGGGTTGAAATTGAAAATGTTGCTTTTTCATATTCAAAAGACAAGGAGCTTATCAGAAATCTTAAT
>JBGVNA010000119.1:0-10753 GCA_045125175.1 Acutalibacteraceae bacterium | reverse complement strand
CGACTCCGTCAAGACCGACGAGAGAGAGCAGCAGCCTTTTTATTGAATAATCTTTGCCGAGAAGTGTGCCGACTATATAGAAAATCAGAACAGCAACATCAAAATGTAAAAGGACTTTCAACGCTCTTTTTGTGGGCAGGGTTTTAACATAGCCGTCTTTGTTTTTTATTCCGAGTGCAACGCCGTAGCCCGAATAGAAAAGGAACATAACAACCATGAGTTGACCGAAAAAACTCATGAATTCCTTGAACGGTGCGTTCATTGCGGAAGAATCAAGCGAAACATATTGTCTTATATGCGAAAGAAGAACAATGATAACGAAAACGCCCTTGATTGAGCCTGTTTTTGGGGGTGACATATAGTCCTCAAAGCCGTTTTTGCCGCTTATCTGAATGCCGAAAAGGCAGAGCACGGCAAGCATTGCCACATATATTGCCATGATTTTCCTCCTCAAATTTTTTATTAATGATAACATATTATATTATTACCGTCAACGGATATATTTTGTTGAAATGCGAAAAATAAGGTTATCAAAAGGTTCGGAGGGCATATGAAATCAATATGGAGCAAAGGCATTGAAATGCCGCATTTTGAAAGCCTTAATGAAATGCTTGAGGTTGAAGCCGTTGTTATCGGCGGCGGAATGGCGGGATTACTGACCGCATATAGGCTGAAAGAAAAGGGCGTTGATGCCGTTATTCTTGAAGCCTCGGAGGTCTGCTCGGGGCAGACAAAAAACACAACGGCAAAAATAACCGCTCAGCACGGGCTGATATATGACAGGCTGATAACCGCTTTCGGAGAAGAAAAGGCGGCGCAATACGCAAGGGCGAATTTGAAAGCCATAGATGAATACGAGCGCATTATTGATAAAGAGGGAATAAAATGCTCATTTGAGCGGCTGCCGTCTTATCTCTACACCTGTTCGGATGTTAAGGCGATTGAAAATGAATATGAAGCGGCGCAAAAGCTCGGAATTCCGTCGGGAGTTACCGAAGATATTTCGCTTCCGTTTAAAATTCAAAAAGCTCTCCGATTTGAAAAACAGGCGCAGTTTAACCCGTTGGAATTTGCCTGCACAATAGCGAAAAAGCTGAAAATATATGAAAATACCGTTGCCGTGCATGACGGAAACGGCGGAATATCGGCAAACGGAAAAGCCGTGAAAGCAAAACACATTGTTGTTGCGTCGCATTATCCGTTCATAGATTCGGCGGGTTTTTATTTTCTGCGTATGCATCAGGCGAGGTCGTATGCAATGGCATTCAAGGGTTGCGGAGATGCAGGCGGAATGTACTACGGAATTGACCCTAAAACTCTCTCGTTCAGAAATTACGGCGATTTGCTGATCGCTTCGGGCGGTTCTCACAGAACGGGCGAAAGCAAGGGCGATGAGTTTGAACGTATAGAATCCAATGTAAAATCACTGTTTCCGAGGGCAGAAGAGGTTGCGCGGTGGTCGGCGCAGGACTGCATGCCTCCTGATTCCGTGCCTTATATAGGCAGATATTCAAAAAAATTCGGCAACGTTTATGTTGCCTCGGGCTTTCAGAAATGGGGAATGACAACCTCAATGGTTGCTGCAGATATAATCTCCGATATGATTTGCAGGAAAGAGAACGGGAATGCGGAAATTTTTTCGCCGCAGAGAGGCAATTCCGCTGCTTCGGGTGAGCTTCTGAGCAACGGTGCGCATTCGGTTGACGGACTGATGCTCAAAAAATTAAAATCACCCTCAAAAACCGCTTCTCAGCTGAAAAACGGTGAGGGTGATATAGTTAATTATAACGGAAAAACTGCTGCGGTTTATATGGATGAAAACGGCGCTTTTCATGCCGTAAGTCCGAATTGCACTCATCTCGGCTGCCGACTTTCTTTCAACCCCGACCTTAAAAGCTGGGATTGCCCATGCCACGGGTCAAGATTTGATGTTGACGGCAGGGTTATGGATAATCCCGCATTGAAGAATCTGGAAAAATATTAAAGAAATCTTCTGCTGTAACGCTGCTCGATATCAAAAGTACCGTCTGCGTGAATGTTGGTGACGGTTACGCCTTCAACCCATTCGCTTTCGGGCTTGCCGAATTTTGTGCCCATGTTATAAATTGCATAGCCGCCGGGCAGGTTGTAGCAGAGATGAACGCCTTTATAGATTGCGCACCAGTCATTAACATGGTCGTGGCCGCAGAAAACAGCTTTGGTGTTCTTCTCAAGAATTGCGTCAAACATTCCGCTGTTATAGCTCGATGAGCCAACGCTTTCATTCTGCTCGCCGAAGAGGATTTCGCATTCGCCCGAGGGGATGTATCCGCCGTTTCCGTCTTCTTTAAAAGCGTGGTTGAATTCAACGAGAGGAATGTGGAAATACATGAAGGAGCTTACGTCGCCGTACTGAGCCTTGAGCCTGTCGCTCTCGTTTTTATAGAAATCAATCTGCTCCCTCTTGAGGAAGTCGTAGCCTTGCCGGTCAGCGGGGATGCCGTATTTTTCTTTGTCACGGTCAAGAATATCTCTGCCTGAGTCAAAGAAGAAGAGGGCCTTGTTGAGCTTTCCGCCCTCGCCGAGAATATTTATTGTGTAGTTGCCGTAGCCGAAAAGCTCTTCGGGGCCGAATTTGCAAAGGCAGTGGTCATAGTCCGCAAAGCTCTTGAGCAGAAGATATTTATAGAAGCCTCTGTCCTCTCTGGTTTCATGGTTGCCGAAAACGGCTGTCCAGTAAATGCCCAGCTTTTCCATCATCTGTGCAAACTGAATTGCATCAATCTGCTGATATTTGGACTGGATGCAGTCGCCCGTGAGAATAACAAGGTCAGGCTTGACCTCTTTTATGTGGCGGACAAAATATTCGGTAACCTTGGTGTTTTCGTCGTGGTCCTCGCTGTAGTGGAAGTCTGTGCTTGAAACAATAACAAAGTCGTCGCTTTTGATGTTGCCGTTTTCATCAACTTTGGCAATGGTCGTTGAATAATCGTTCTGAGAAATGATTTTAACGTCTGTGCCGATATGTTCGGGGTTCGCTCTGCTGCAGAAAAGCGACTTCGGTCTTTTGCCGCCCGTGATTTTATAAATCGCCTTGGCTGCGGCAAGGTGAACCCTTATTGCCGATTGCCTTATGAAGCCCCATGCTTTATAAATAATCTTATACATTTAATATACCGCCTTTGCTTGATTTTTACAGATAGATTATATTGCGAAGAGATTTATTTGTCAATGAATTTATAGAAGTCCTGTTTATGGGACAACGCTTGATTTATAATAAAGTCAACATAAAAACGGGCAAACACAGTGATAACCACTCGTAAAAATGCATATAATTGAACAAATTAATTTTTTGCTTAAGGCAGAAACGGCAAAAATATTTTTTGCAAGGTCAGGGTTTCGCCTTAAATAGCACTTATTGTGGTTGATTTGTTTGACTTTGCATATATCTTGTGGTAAAATAGCATCGTAGAAAAATATCTGAAAAAAGTTCGAAAAAATCGAACATTTGTATTGACAAACGAATGTTCACCTGCTATAATAAAGTCACAGAACAAATGTTTCAGTTGTTCGCCCGAGGAGGTATAAGAAATGACTTTTTTAGAAATAGTAAAAACATTTTTTGAATTTGCCGCAGTAGTTCTTCTGATTGTCGGCTTTATAAATGAAAAGAAAATCGTTGCTTTTGAGGTTAAGCTTGCAAGAGCAATCAGAATCCATCTTCGCAACCGCCGTCTCCGCAAGCAGAGAGAGGCTCAGAGAGCTTACGCCGCAAGAGTTCAGACGAGAGCTCCCGAGGATGTTTATGAAGAAGCTCCCGTGCTCACCGTTGTCGGCAAGAAAAGCTCGCACAGGGTTGCGTAATCTCAGTCTTCCATTTGAATTTTATTGCATAAACAAAAAACCACCGAGAAATCGGTGGTTTTTTGCTGTTTATCGGATTTTTAAAATTATTTACCGTTTTTGCTCAGCAATTCATGCTTTAAATCCCAAAGAGGCTGAGAGAGGTCAACATAGTAATTATGGGGGTTTTCAAATCTTGTAACCTCGTCCCAGAGGGTAGCAACCTGGGCTTTGCAGTATTCTCGGATTTCCTTGACATCCTTTTTCTCGAAAACGCATTTTCCTTTGCTGAAAAGAGGTTCAAGCAGTTCTTTTGCAACAAAATTTGTAACAGTTTTGCGCTTCCAGGTGTAGTCGGGGTCAAAAAGCTCATAGGGCTGACTTTCATCTATTCTTTCGCTTGCAAGAGTGATAAGGTCGGCAATGGCTTTGCCGGTTTCTTTATCATAAAGCCTGTATGCTCTTTTGTTACCCGGGGTTGTTATTTTCTGAACGTTTTCGCTCAGCTTGATTTTGGGGATGATTTCTCCGTTCTTTTCAACGGCGCAGAGCTTATAAACACCGCCGAGCATGGGGCTTGAAGAAGAGGTGATGAGCCTTTCGCCGACGCCGAATGAGTCTATCTTTGCGCCCTGAAGGAGCATGTCCCTAATGATATATTCGTCAAGTGAATTTGATGCAACAATCTGGCAGTCGGGATAGCCTGCTTCATCAAGCATCTTTCTTGCTTTGCGGGAAAGATATGCGATGTCGCCGCTGTCAATGCGGATTCCTTTGGGTCGCTTGCCTAAGGGCTTGAGCACTTCGTCAAAGGTTTTGATTGCATTGGGGATGCCCGATTTAAGGGTGTTATATGTGTCAACAAGCAGGGTGCAGCCGTCGGGATATTCTTTGGCATATGCTTTGAAAGCGTCAAGCTCGCTGTCAAAAAGCTGAACCCAGCTGTGAGCCATTGTACCCAGAGCGGGAACGCCGAACATCTCGTCGCTGATTGCGCATGCGGTGCCTACGCAGCCGCCGATATAAGCTGCTCTTGCTCCGAGAATTGCACCGTCAGCACCCTGCGCACGCCTTGAGCCGAATTCCATAACGGTTTTTTCGCCTGCGGCGCGTGAAATACGGTTTGCTTTTGTTGCGATAAGGCTTTGATGGTTGATGCAGAGCAGCAGCATGGTTTCAATAAACTGCGCCTGAATAACAGGACCCTTGACTTTAACTATCGGCTCGCCGGGGAAAACGGGTGTTCCTTCGGGAACAGCCCATACATCGCAGGCGAATTCGAAATTCGCAAGATAATCGAGAAAATCTTCTCCGAAGCCCTTGCTGCGCAGATATTCTATATCTTCGTCGGTGAATCTGAGGTTGGCAAGGTAGTCAACAAGCTGTTCAACGCCTGCCATAATAACAAATCCGCCGCCGTCGGGAACTTTTCTGTAAAACATATCGAAATAAGCGATTGTGTCCTTGAAATTGTTTTTAAAATAGCCGTTTGCCATGGTTATTTCATAAAAATCTGTCAGCATGGTCAGGTTACGCTGAGGTTTTATGTATTTCATGCTCCGTTCACTCTTTCTGAATTGTTTTAAATATTATACATTATCTTTCTGTTTCTTTACAATATACATATCAACCAAAATTTATCTTTTTCAAAAGAAGTTCTTTACGGAAAATAAACTTTAACGGTAGTTTGCGTTGAAATATGAAAATAATGTTAATAAATTGATAAAATTTTGAATTTACCAAAAAACTGTTGCATTTTGAAAAGATGTATGTTAGAATTTCATCGAAAAACAAGGATTTAGTGATTTTCAGGAACAAGTCACAATAAGAATTATACAGTGAGTATAAAATGCGGAACAATCCTTTTACTTTTCTTCAGGAGGTTTAAAAAATGAGAATCAGAAAACAGGCGCTTGGCGAAAGAAATATAGTAGGCGCAAAAATCGAAGCAAGACGCAAGGAAATCAATATGAAGCAGAAGGATCTGCTCACTCAGCTTCAGATTAAGGGAATCGACCTCAATGCATCGGGTCTTTCAAAGCTTGAGGGTCAGCTTCGTTATGTAACCGATTTTGAGCTTAAGGCTCTTTCAGAGGTTCTCGGAATGACCGTTAACGAGCTTCTCGATATAGAAGAATAATTTGCTTTTAAATCGTGCCGAAAGGCACGGTTCTTTTTATATATTTTTTACTTGAAAATCTTTTAATATATGATACAATTATTATGTATCACTATATTCAGGAGGTTATTCCTATGATTAAAGAATTTATGGGCAGGGATTTTTTGCTTAACAGTGAACCTGCGGTTAAAATGTTTGAAGCGGCAGATAAGATGCCGATTTTTGATTGGCACTGCCATCTTTCACCCAAGGAAATTTATGAAAACAAGCAGCCTGAGGATATTGCATGGCTCTGGCTTGCGGGTGACCATTACAAATGGCGTGCAATGCGCTCGTGCGGCGTTGATGAAAAATATATAACGGGCGATGCAAGCGGCTATGAAAAATTCAAGGCATTTGCGGAAATCATGCCAAATCTTATCGGCAACCCCATGTATCATTGGTGCCATCTTGAACTCAGAAGATATTTCGGAATAACCGATATTCTCAATGCCGAAAACGCAGACAGCATCTGGGAAAGAGCAAATGCAGCCATCAAAGCAGGCGGCTTTACACCAAGAGAGCTTATCGAAAAGTCAAATGTATCACATCTTTGCACAACCGACGACCCCGCAGACAGCCTCGAATACCACAAGCTTATTGCGGCAACGGATTTTAAGTGTAAGGTGCTTCCCGCTTTCAGACCCGATAAAGCCCTCGGAATAGAGCTTCCTTCATGGAGACCCTGGCTTGCCGATATGGAAAAGACGGCAGGCAGACCAATCAACGGCTTTGCAGAGCTTTGCGAAGTGCTTAAAGAGAGAATTGAATTCTTTGCATCAATGGGCTGCCGAGCAAGCGACCATGCTTTTGCATATGTTCCTTATGAAGAAGCAACCGCAGAGGAGCTTGAAACGATTTTTGCAAAGGTTAAGAACGGCGGCGAAGCAAGCACCGTTGAAGCGGATAAATTCAAAACCGCTCTTCTTGCATATCTTGCAGCCGAATATGCAAAGCGTGACTGGGGAATGGAGCTTCATATCGGCCCCATGAGAAACAACAACACACTCATGTTCAAGAAGATAGGCCCCGACGCAGGCTTCGATTCAATTGATGACAGAGAAATTGCTCAGAAGCTTTCACGCTTCCTTGACAGCCTTGCGGTTAAAGAACAGCTTCCCAGAACAATTCTGTTCACACTCAATCCCAAGGATAATTATGTTCTCGGAACAATGCTCGGCAACTTCCAGAACAGCGATGCCGAGAGCAAGATTCAGTTCGGCTCCGCATGGTGGTTCAACGATAACATTGACGGCATGAGGGAGCAGATGAAGGCTCTTGCAAACCTCGGAGCAATCGGTAAATTCGTCGGCATGGTAACGGATTCACGTTCATTCCTCTCATATCCCAGGCACGAGTATTTCCGCAGAATCATGTGCGGACTTCTCGGTGATATGGTTGCAGACGGAATGTATCCTTACGATGAAAAAGCAATATGCAAAATTGCTGAGGATATCTCATATAATAACGCAATCAAGTATTTCGGAGTAAAATAACGAAGGAGTGAGGTCAATGGCAAAATATGTTCTTGCTTTGGATCAGGGAACAACAAGCTCCCGAGCCATAATTTTTGACAAAAAAGGCAACATTGTCAGCAAGGCGCAGAATGAGTTCGAGCAGATTTATCCTCAGGCAGGCTGGGTTGAGCATGACCCGCTTTCAATTCTTTACAGCCAGTTTCAGGCGGTTTCCTCCTGCATTATGTCAGGCGGAATAAATCCCTGTGACATTGCGGGCATTGGTATCACAAATCAGCGAGAAACAACAATTCTTTGGGACAGACAGACCGGCAAGCCTGTTTATAATGCAATTGTGTGGCAGTGCCGCAGGACTGCGGATATCTGTGAGGAGCTTAAGGCTCAGGGTCTTGAGGATTATATAAAAGAAAAAACGGGACTTCTTATTGATGCCTATTTCTCGGGAACAAAAATCAAATGGATTCTTGATAACGTTTCTGGCGCGAAAGAGCTTGCCGAGCAGGGCAGACTCCTTTTCGGCACGGTTGAAACCTGGCTCATCTGGAATCTGACAGGCGGCAGCATTCATGTTACGGATTATTCGAATGCATCGAGAACAATGCTGTTTGATGTTGATAATCTTTGCTGGGATAAATATCTTTGCGAAAAACTCGGAATTCCCATGTCAATTCTGCCCGAACCTGTTCCGTCAAGCAAGGTTTACGGCAGAGTGTCGAAGGGCATTCTCGGCCTTGAATTCCTTGAAGGCATTCCCATTTGCGGAGCTATCGGCGACCAGCCTGCCGCTCTTTTCGGTCAGGGCTGCTTTGAGCCGGGTCAGGCAAAGAATACATACGGCACGGGCTGCTTTTTGCTGATGAACACGGGCAACAAGAGAGTTAAGTCAAAGAATAATCTTCTCACGGGCGTTGCGTGGGGTATAGGTGACAAGGTTGAATATGCAATTGAAGGCTCGGCGTTTAATGCAGGCTCGGTTATCAAGTGGCTGCGTGACGAGCTTCATATGATTGATACCGCAAAGCGTTGCGATGAGCTTGCAGAAAGCGTTCCCGATTCAAACGGAATTTATTTTGTTCCTGCCTTTACGGGTCTTGGCGCACCTTATTGGGATATGTACGCAAGAGGAACTCTTGTCGGTCTTACAAGAGGCGTTAACAGGGCGCATATCGCAAGAAGCGTTCTTGAAGCAATCGCATACCAGGTAACCGATTTGCTTGAGGCAATGAAATCCGATTCCGAAATTGATTTCACTGAGCTTCGTGTTGACGGCGGAGCAAGCGTAAGCGATATTATGCTTCAGATTCAGGCGGATATGATACGTTGCAGCGTTAACCGCCCTAAGAATGTTGAAACAACGGCTCTCGGTGCTGCTTATCTTGCAGGCCTTGCAGTAGGCCTGTGGGAAAATACTGATGAAATCAAAAATAACCGTGCGGTTGCAAAGGTTTTTGAACCTCAGATGGATATTGAGCGCAGAAATGAGCTCTATAAAAATTGGAAGCGTGCCGTTGAATGCTCAATGGGTTGGGCAAAGTAAATCTCAGGAGATGGAAAAATGGATTATCAGAAGGAGTCGTTAAGACTTCATTACGAATGGAAGGGTAAGCTTGAAACAAAGGCAAGAACCCATGCGAAGAACAAGCAGGATTTATCTCTTGCATATACCCCGGGCGTTGCCGCTCCCTGCCTTGAAATTCAGAAGGATGTTAACAAAAGCTACGAGCTCACTCGCCGTTGGAACACGGTTGCCGTTATAACTGACGGCACTGCCGTTCTCGGTCTGGGCGATATCGGCCCCGAAGCGGGTATGCCGGTTATGGAAGGCAAGTGCCTTTTGTTCAAAGAGTTTGCCGATATTGATGCTATTCCTCTTTGTGTGCGTTCAAAGGATACTGATGAAATAGTCAAAGCTGTTTCACTTTTTGCGGGCAGCTTCGGCGGAATAAATCTGGAAGATATTGCTGCACCGAGATGCTTTGAAATTGAGAGAAAGCTCAAGGAAATCTGCGATATCCCTGTTTTTCATGATGACCAGCACGGCACGGCGGTTGTTGTGCTTGCGGCGGTGTTGAATGCGTTAAGGTGCGTCGGCAAAAAGCTTGAGGATTGCACGGTTGCGATGAGCGGCGCAGGTTCGGCAGGTTCTGCAATCGCCAAGCTTCTTAATGCCAGCGGTGCAGGAAATATAATCATGAGTGACAGAGAGGGGATTATCTGCAAGGGTCAGCCTCTTTCACCCGCTTTTGAAGAGCTTGCGGATTTTACCAATAAAAACCGTGTAACAGGTACGCTTGCCGATGCAATGAAGGGTGCCGATGTGTTTATCGGTGTTTCGGCAGGCGGAATTGTGAGCAAAGAAATGATTGCATCAATGGCGGATAATGCCGTTGTTATGGCAATGGCAAATCCGACTCCGGAAATTATGCCCGATGAGGCTCTTGCGGCAGGTGCTGCGGTTGTCGGCACGGGAAGAAGCGATTTCCCCAATCAAATAAATAATGTGCTTGCCTTCCCGGGAATATTCAGAGGAGCTCTTGATGTGAGAGCGTCGGATATTAATGAGGAGATGAAGCTTGCGGCGGCTCATGCCATTGCGGGCCTCGTTTCCGAAGAGAAGCTTTGCGCGGAATATATTCTTCCCGAAGCTTTTGATGAAAGGGTTGGTCCTGCAGTTGCAAAAGCAGTAGGAAAAGCAGCCCGTGATTGTGGAATTGCACGAATTTAAAGGTGAGAATTTAGCAGAGTTTCACAAAAACTGTTTTTGTTATGTTATTTTTTCTTTTTGTCTATTGCTTTATTTTGATTAATGTGCAATAATTAGACGATAAAATGGATTGTAATGCTCAAAAAGTGTTTCAATTCTCTGGGATTAGAAAATTCCAAAAATAAAAAGGGAGGAAAATTTATGTCCACTTTTAAAAAGGTCATCAGTATAGTGCTCTGCATAGCTATGCTTGTAGGTTCAGTTGCTGTTGTTGGTGATCTTGCAACTCCCAAGGCATCAGCAGCCGAGGGAACATCCAGCATCAAGTCATATGCAGACCTTGCAAAAGACTATGATGATTTCATTTACATAGGTACAGAAGTATATGAAATCGAAACAGAAGACGGCACACTCAGCACAGATATCACATCAAGCGAGCTTACTGACTACTATGTAGATGCAGGTCAGCTTCTTGAAGTAAAGCTTTATGTAAAGAGTGATATGTATATCGGTAACAGTACATATGTTGAGGTATACGATAACACATTCTTTGATGTTACTCAGGTAACAGCAACAGCACCCAACTCAGCA
>JBGVNA010000118.1:0-7313 GCA_045125175.1 Acutalibacteraceae bacterium | reverse complement strand
AACGCCCGTTATCTTAGGCTTTGCCGTATGAATAAACTGCATGAAGAAAGCTCCGTCTTCGCTGTAGCGCATTGAGGGGAAGCGGATACCTTTGTTTTTGAGAAGCTCTGCTCTGTAGCATTTGTTGCTCACAAGGAAATTCCAGAGAAGGCGTTTGTCATAGCAGTCAATATTTTTTTCTTTTGTGAGAGCATCGACCACGGGGTTATATTGTCTGCCACCGATTCCGAAGCTTTCAACGCGGCATATTGCAAGGTCTGAGCCCGTTTCTTCAAGAGCATTATACATAAGCTCAAGAGCATTTTCGCTCAGCAAATCGTCGCTGTCAAGGAAAAGAATATACTTGCCTTCGGCCAGCTCAATGCCGTTATTCCTTGCGGTGGAAACACCCGCATTCGTCTGATGAACAGGCAGAATATTCGGGTGATTTGATGCGTATTCATCAATTATTCTGCCCGTGCCGTCTGCTGAGCCGTCATTGATAACTACAATCTGAATATCCTTAAGAGTCTGGCTAAGCAGGCAGTCAAGGGTTTCTGATATGAAATTTTCGCTGTTATATGCCGGAACAATAACCGATATTTTCATATATTATAATCCTTATATATTACTTTTCCCACTTGAGAACGGTTTTGCCGAAATGGCGGCTGATATCCTGTGCGAATGCTTCGTGAATATCAGAAACCTTTCTGATTTCAACAACGCTGCCTATGATATTCTCAAGATAAGCAGCCATGTCGGGATGAGTGGCAAGCAAATCAATTGTTCGCTGAAAATCTTCAACGCCGCTTCTGCTTGAACCGAAAAGGTTAAGTCCCTTTTCAAGCACCATTCTTGTGTTGATATCAACAAATCTTTCGCTGACTCCCATAAGACCGATTGAGCCTTCGGGATTAATCATGTCGATAATCTGAGCAATTGCAAAGCGTGAGCCTTCGCCGCCAACGCATTCAAACGCATGGTCAATTTTAAGACCTTCGGGAACGTGGTCAACGTGATATGCACCGTCTGCAAATGAGAAATAGCCCAGCTTTTCGTAAACCGTTCCGAAAATATAAAGCTTTGTTTCGGGATAAAGAGCTTTGAGAACAAGGGCGGTGATGAAGCCGACGTTGCCGTCGCCCCATATGCCGATGGAATTTTTCTTTTTATGAGAAAACTTTTCAAAGCGAGTTATGGCATGAACAGCAACGCTGATAAGCTCTGCAAAGGAAGCTACCCTGAGATCAACGCCCTCAGGAACTCTTACAAGATGGTCAGCGGGCATATCAATATAATCCCTCAGGAAGCCGTCATATCCGCTGGAGCAGAAATGGCTGGAGGGGAGATAGTTCTCGGCAATGATATCGTCTTTTTCCGTCGGAATATTGGGAACAGGAACGACGATTTCGCCTGCTTTGAAATTACCCGTGGGGTCAAAAACAACCTTTGCGACGCATTCATGGATAAGCGCCATGGGAAGCTTTGCTTTAAGAGCTTCTCTGCTTCTGTTGCCCAGGTAATAGCGCTGGTCTGCCTTGCATATCGAAAGATAAAGCGGGCGGAGGATAACGCTGTTTTTGATATCGGGCTGAGTGCAGGCAACTTCAATCATGCCGGGGGCGATTAATCTGTAAACTGAATTAATCATCTGAATCCTTGCCTTTCAGGAGAGTGTGAGCAACCTTCAAATCATAGGGATATGTGATTTTTATGTTGAAAACCTCACCCTCAACCATGTAAACGTCTTTGTTCTTGATTGAGAAAATCTTACAGGCGTCTGTAAGAATTGCTTTTTCGTCCTCGGTAAGCGATGAAAGAACTCTTTCAAGCTCCTTAAGACGAAATGACTGGGGTGTCTGACCCTGGAACATCTTTGTTCTGTCGGGAATTGAAGTTATCATTTTGCCGTCATTGCTTTCAACAATGGTATCCGTTGCGGGGATAACCGTGTCGCAAGCACCGTATTTAATTGCGGCGTCAACGTTTTCTTCGATAATTCTGTGAGTAAGGAAGGGTCTGACGGCGTCGTGCGTAACAATAACGGTCTGCTCATCGGTTTCGTAATTTTCTTCAATATAAGCAATTGCATTTTCGAGAGTGCCGTTTCTTGTTGCACCGCCGGGGATAACTGTTACCTTTTTGCCTTCGGGCAGGTGCTTTTTGATGAGCGCATTGGTGTGCGCAACCCATGCCTTGGGGCAGAGAACAAGAATTTCATCAATTCTTTCGTTGAGAAAGAACTTTTCGATTGTGTGAATAATAACAGGCTTTGTGCCAAGCTCAAGATACTGCTTGGGGGTGTCGGAATTGCCCATTCGGCTGCCGATTCCTCCTGCAAAAACCGCTGCAAAAACCATTTATATCAGTCCTTTCGGTTGTTTTCTTATTTGCCGCCTTTAACCATTTCGTTATATTTGGCGCAGATTTCCTTTGCGTTTCCCTGAGCGATAAGTTTGCCTTTTTCGAGGATTATAGCCTTGTTGCAGATGTTGAGCACCTGCTCAACGCTGTGAGAAACGAAAAGAACGGTTATTCCTTTGTCGAACATTGAGCGTATTTTCGCTTCGCTCTTTTTTCTGAATTTTGCATCGCCTACCGAAAGCACCTCATCAAGAATGAGAATTTCGGGTTCAACGGCGGTGGCAATTGCAAAGCCGAGCCTTGCACGCATTCCCGAGGAATAGTTTTTAACGGGAACATCAATAAAATCGCCAAGCTCCGAAAATTCAACGATTTCATTGTATTTTTCCTCAATAAATTTTCGGGAATAGCCCATTGTTGCGCCGTAAAGATAAATGTTTTCTTTGCCTGAATAGTTCATGTCGAAGCCTGCTCCCAGCTCAAGCATTGGAGCAATAACTCCGTTGACTTTAACGCTGCCCTTTGTGGGTTTAAGAACGCCTGCAATAACCTTGAGAAGGGTGGATTTGCCTGCGCCGTTAAAGCCGAGAACACCCACTCTGTCACCCTTTTCGACGGTGAAGGATATGTCGTTAAGTGCCCAGAATTCAGTGAAATGGAGCTTCTTTGTTACAAGCTTAATGAAATATTCTTTTAAGTTGTCAACCTTTTCTTTGTTGAGATTGAACATCATGCTCATATTGTCAACAACTATTGCGGGTTTGCCCATAAGCAGCTCCTTTCATTAAATGTGTAAAATAAATTTATCCTGCTTTTTATAGAATGCCCACAGGCCGATAGCAACCGTAGCAAGGCTGAATGCCAGCGAATAGAGCAGGTGATTAATATTGAACATTTCGCCGTAAAGCACGCAGTTTCTGAACATCTCCGTTATGGAATAAAGGGGATTTGCCATAATGACAAGCTTAACAGCATTTACGCCGATGTTGAGCTGCTCAACCTTGTAGAAAATCGGGGTGATATAGAACAGAAGCATGCAGAATACCTCATAAAGATATTCGATATCCTTGAAGAAAACTTCAAGTGTGCTGAGGATAAGTCCAACACCCACGCAAAGTATAAGAAGAATTGCAATGGGAATAAAAACAAGGAAAATATAGGGTGTGATGTGCGGAGACTGCTCAGAGAAGAAGCAGAAATAAACTATGAAACAGGCAAGAACCAAAAGCGAAATCAGGAAGGTTACGAATGTTGAAATAACATTTGAAAGGGGATAAATGTATTTCGGAACATAAACCTTTTTGATAACGGAAGAGCTGTTTCTGATTGAACGCATTGCTCTTTTGGTTGATTGCGTGAAGAATTCATAGATGAGGCGTCCGCAAAGCAGATAGATAGGGTAGTTCACCATTGAAGCATCTTTTCTGCCGAATATGCCGCCGAAAACAAGAACGAGCACAATGGTTGTCAGCAAAGGCTGCAGAAAAGTCCAGAAAATGCCGAGAACGGAATTTCTGTATTGAAGCTTTATGTTTTTGCGGACTATTTCATAAAGCAGATATCTGTATTTATGGAAGTTTTTGAGGTATTTCATAAATTTTCTTTCCCCTGTTATTTCAAGCCCCATTTTGCAAAATAGTTTATCATGGAGTTGACTTGAACAAGTTTGAGTTTAAAATTCTTTTTGGATTCGCGGCCCCATTCGTGATAAACGGTTGCACCCGGGTAATAAACCGTTCTGTGTTTCAGGTTAACCGAGCGGGTGAGGTCGCTGTCTTCAAAATACATGAAATAACGTTTATCAAAACCGCCGAGCTCTTTGAAAAGCTTTGTTCTGATAAACATAAAACAGCCGGTTGCGTTCTGAATATCAACGGGCTTTGAAAGGTCGCAGTCCAGCATGGCGTATTCTCTGAGAGTTTCGCCCGGCTCGCCGTCGCCTCTCATTCTGCTTGCCACAAGGTAGCGAAGGCAGGGCGTGCGCTTGCCGAGAATCTGCAACCTGCCGTCGGGAAAACGGATTTCGGGCGAAGCCATGCCTATATCCTCGTTCTCGTTAAGAAATGCAGCGAGCTTTGAAATAACATCATCTCTGATAATGATATCAGGGTTGATGATAACATGGTAATCGGAGTCAAGCCTGTCCATAATGAAATTATGGCCTGCGCCGAAGCCGATATTACCGCCGCTTTTTATAAGATTAACCTGAGGATAGTTGTTCTCGATAAGCTCGATTGTTCCGTCTGTTGAGCCGTTGTCAACAACATAAAGGCGGAACGGAGCCTCGGTGTGTTTAAAAAGTGAACTCAGAGCATTGTCGATGGTAGCAATGTTATTATAAGTCACAATACAACCGGTTACGGTTTTATTCATTTATATATTCCTTTCCAAGGCACATAATTGGAAACTGCAAGTAATTTAATTTCTGCAGGCTGTTGATAAATACGCCGGAACATAAACATGTTTATTTGCCTTTAACGTATACACGATACGCTTGCAGGCAAGAAAAATGCCATTCGTCATCATTTCTCATCAGCCTTGAAAGCAACTACTTTATCCTTGCCAGAGATAAAATCATCCTTAATCTCCATTTGATTTTTTGCATAGTGCCCGTTTTGCCGCCGGTCACATTATCGCCGTGCCTGCGCCACAGAATGAGCGGCTTTTGCAGAAGGACGGTTTTGTAACCCTTTTTGATGGCAGCGAGGGCAATCCACCAATCATGCATCGGCAGCTCCTTGGGGAAAGGAAGCGTGTCGAGCAAGACATCTTTTTTAAACGCCATGCAGCAGCCTACGAATGAATTTCTGATAAGGTTGCGTTTGTAATCTGCGTTTGAGCCGTGAATTGCAAAAAATGAAGGCTCGGTTATATTGAGAGCACCGTCTGTTACCGAAGCATCGTGCAGCACAAGGTCTGCACCGTTTTCGATTTCAGAAATAACGCTGCTGACCTTATCGGGCAGCCAAACGTCGTCCTGGTCACAGAGAAATATAACATCTCCCGTGCAGGCTTTCAGGGCGTTTTCAAAATTTTTAACGACGCCCTTGCCTTCGCCTTCAATATATCTGATTCTTTTATCTCGGTTTGTATATTCCAGAACGATGCTGCGGGTTTTACCCTGCGGATAATCGTCCGAAACGATTATCTCACCGTCCTCACCAAGCTGGTGGAGGATGGAATCCAACTGCTCGGCTATATATTGCTCGCCTTTGTATGCGGCGAGCGCAACGGATATTTTCATAATCAGTCGATACTCTTCATTGTGGGGAAGAGAAGAACATCTCTGATTGCCTGTGAGTCAGTGAGAAGCATGCACATTCTGTCGATGCCGAAGCCGATACCGCCTGTGGGGGGCATACCGTATTCAAGAGCCATCATGAAGTCTTCATCGGTTGTGTTGGCTTCTTCGTCGCCCTGTGCAAGCTGAGCTTCCTGAGCCTTGAAACGTTCTCTCTGGTCAATGGGGTCGTTAAGCTCTGAATAAGCATTTGCCATTTCCCAGCCGTTCATGAAGAACTCAAAGCGTTCAACATAGTTGGGGTCTTCGGGCTTCTTCTTTGTGAGAGGAGAGATTTCAATGGGATGGTCTGTAACAAAAGTGGGCTGAATGAGATGCTCTTCAGCATATTCTTCGAAGAACATTGCGAGGATATCGCCCTTGCCGTGTCTTTTTTCGTATTCAATATGATGCTTGTCAGCGAGAGCTCTGGCATCTTCAAGGGTTTCAACTTCGTTCCAGTCAATGCCTGCGTACTTCTTGACTGCATCAACCATTGTGATGCGTTCAAAGGGCTTGCCGAGATCCATTTCAACGCCGTTGAAGGTGATTGTCGTTGTTCCGAGAACAGCCTGAGCAACGTGACGGTAAAGATTTTCGGTGAGATCCATCATGCCGTTGTAATCGGTATAAGCCTGATAAAGCTCCATGAGGGTGAATTCGGGGTTGTGTCTTGTGTCAACGCCCTCATTTCTGAATACTCTGCCGATTTCGTAAACCTTTTCCATGCCGCCGACGATAAGTCTCTTAAGATAAAGCTCAAGTGAAATGCGGAGCTTGAAATCCTCGTTAAGAGCATTGTGGTGTGTTTCAAAGGGTCTTGCGGCAGCACCGCCTGCGTTTGAAACAAGAATGGGGGTTTCAACCTCAAGGAAGCCCTGAGAATCAAGATAGTTTCTGATTTCTCTGATGATAAGCGAACGCTTGACGAAAGTATCCTTAACATCGGGGTTCATGATGAGGTCAAGATAACGTCTTCTGTAGCGTGTGTCAGTGTTTGTTAAGCCGTGGAACTTCTCAGGGAGGGGAAGAAGTGATTTTGTGAGAAGACGGACAGCTTTTGCATGAATGGAAACCTCGCCTCTTCTTGTTCTGAAAACAAAGCCCTTAACTTCAACGATATCGCCGATATCCCACTTTTTGAATTCAGCAAAATTATCTTCACCGATTTCATCGATTTTAACATAAACCTGCATTCTGCCGCTGAGGTCTCTGATATCGATGAAGTTTGCCTTACCCATATCTCTGCGGCTCATCATTCTGCCGCAGATTGAAACGTCTGTGTTTTCAAGTTCTTCAAAGCGTTCAACGATATCTGCGTTGTGAATGGTCTGCTCTGCGAGTGTAATCTGGAAGGGGTCTTTGCCTGCAGCCTGAAGAGCCTCAAGCTTCTCAACCCTGATTTGTCTGAGCTCGTTTGTGTCCTGAACCTGCTCTTCTTCGGGAGCGGTATTTACAATCTTTTCTTCAGCCATAACTTTCATTTACCTTTCTTGTAATCCCCGATTTAATCAGAGGTTACTTATTTAGTCAAAAAGCGACAGGCGGGGAAAATCCCCGTAGACCCATCGCTGCATATTTTAAATTTACTTTGAAATTGCAAGAACCTTCATTTTGATAACTGCACCTGAAGGAATGTGAACTTCGGCAATGTCGCCTACCTTTTTGCCCATAATAGCTGAGCCGACGG
>JBGVNA010000117.1:0-2101 GCA_045125175.1 Acutalibacteraceae bacterium | reverse complement strand
TGACGGCGATTACACAGGACCTCTTTATTGCGAGCTTTTCGTGGATGACATAAGACAAACCGTTGCAAGATATCCCGATAATGAATATCTTTATACCGAAGAGGTTGTAAAAACAGGTTTGGGCAAGGAATCCGACGGAGCACTTACAGAGGTTAAAGATTGGGATAAAATCCGCAACCCCGAATCCGATATTTACAAAGTTAATCCTGAACTTGCAAAGAGAATTTCAGGCTGGAAAAATCTTGAGGATGTGTGGATGTTCGGCTATTGGAAATATGACTGGGCGGATGCTTCAACTCCCGTAGGAAGTTTTGATAAAGACACCCGCGAACTTTCTCCAAGGTTTGTCAGTCTTTACGGAACAAAAACCGATGCACCGTACTATTTTTTCAATGTTCTTGAAGAACTTACAACAGAGGGTGAATGGTATCTCGACAGAAAAAACGGATTGCTTTGTATGTGGGAACCTGAAAACAAGGATAATTCAGAAATTATTCTTTCTCTCTCACTAAATCCCGTAATAAATTCCGAAGCTGATTACATCACCTTTGACGGATTAACCGTAAAAGGAACACGAAGCGACGGCGTAGCTATAACAGGCAATAACAATACCGTTCAGAACTGTCTTATCAAAAATGTTGCAGGCAATGCTCTTGTTATAAACGGAAGCAACAATCTTGCATATAACAACGAAATCACCCGTACAGGTAAGGGCGGAATTATTATTTCCGGCGGCGATACAGAAACTCTTACTCCCGGCAACAGCAAGGCTGACAACAATTACATCCACGATTGGTCGGAAATTTACCAGACCTATCAGCCCGCTGTTACTCTTGAAGGTGTTGGAAATATCTGTTCTCACAACGAAATGGCAAACTCTCCTCACGAAGCAATTACTTACAAAGGCAACAATCACATTATTGAATATAATCTTATCCACGACGTATGCCTTCTTTCGGATGATGCGGGTGCAATTTATTCGGGAAGAAGCTGGGTGTGGTACGGCAATGTTATAAGATACAACTGTATCTATAATGTCGGTTCGGAAAATCACAGACCCGACGGTATTTATCTTGACGATGCTGTTTCAGGTCAACAGATATACGGCAACCTTCTTATCAATATTCCCAGCAATTCAATTCACGTCGGCGGCGGCAGAGACAATGTCATAACCAATAATATCATCGTAAATCCCGGCAACAATGCTCTGAGATTTGATGACAGAGCAAGAGAAGGTGCCCTTGAAAACGGATGGTTTACTCACGCTTACGTCGGCAGTGGCGATATGTGGGAAGCACTGTATAATTCACCCTGGCAGAGTGAAACCTGGCAAAATGCGTTCCCCGAATACAAGAACTGCACAGACGATATTTCAAAATCAGATTCGCCCGATTATATTCCCAACCCTGCAAGCACTTTCAAAAATAATATTATCATTAATAAAAATATGGGCTACGGCGAAGTTTACAGCTCCGTCTGGACTTTCAGCGATATAAGCGAAAATGCAATATATAATGTAGGCAAATGCGATGAAATCTTTGTTGATTCCGATAACGGAGATTATAATATCAAAGATATTGATGAAATCAGAAAAGTCGCTCCCGATTTTAAAGAAATCCCTCTTGAAATAATAGGTAGGGTAAACTGACAAATTCCAATTTGTCGGGCACAATCATTTTCAATAACACAAATTTTTAAAATTAAACAAGGACATTACCCGGCAGTGAAAACTGCTCTGAGTAATGTCCTGTTTTTGTTCGCAAAACTGATTGAAACAAGGCAAAAAGCCCGTTTTTTCAAGAATAATGTCCAAATAATGTCCAAGGGATAAAAATAACGAAAATAAAAAAAGCTGAAACCGTTGTATATCAACGATTTCAGTCTTTTAATTTTGGTACGAATATTCATAACACAAGTTGTTCTCCGGCAGAACATATTCTATCTTTCGTACTCTGATATATTTCCTCAGAAACGGAGGAATACATAATGTCAAATATCATTGAAGATTTCTACTACGGCAACATTGAGCCGCAAGAGCTCAATTCCGAATTAACACCTAAACTCAAGAAGAAACTGAGTAATCTTGCAGAGAAAGAAGAAC
>JBGVNA010000116.1:0-5796 GCA_045125175.1 Acutalibacteraceae bacterium | reverse complement strand
GTCACATCGCTGGCCTCTGAATGGCACGGGGGTCATATAGGGGCAATCGGTTTCGATGAGAAGCCTGTCATCAGGTACAATCGCCGCAACCTCACGGGGTTTGCGTGCATTCTTGAAAGTAACCGCACCGCCAAGACCGATATACATGCCGAGCTTTACGATTTCCTTTGCCATTTCGGCAGAGCCCGAAAAACAGTGAACAACACCCTTAGGCTTGTATCTTTTAAGCAAGGTCATCGTATCCTCATGCGCTTCTCTGTCATGTATTATAACGGGCAAGTCCAGTTCTTTTGCGAGCACAAGTTGCTGTTCAAACACCTTTTGCTGAATATCACGGGGCGAAAAATCATAGTGATAATCAAGACCGATTTCACCCACCGCAACGCATTTATCCTCCATGCAAAGCTTTTTGAGCACAGGGAGATAACCCTGCTTGCAGCCCTCAGCTTCATGGGGGTGAACTCCGCAGGCAGCGTAAACAAAGCTGAATTCGTCGGCAAGCTCAAGGCTTGTCAAAGACGATGCCATATCACTCGCACAGTTTATAATGCCGCAAACGCCCCGCTCAGGCAGGGCGCTTACAAGCTCTTTGCGGTCTGCATCAAATGCTTCACTGTCATAATGTGCATGACTGTCAAAGATATTATTCATTATCTGATCCTACTTCCTGCGGGAATTCCGTCAACAAAGATAACCTTAACATCATCCTCGCTCACATCGGCAGCAAGAATCATGCCGCAGCTTTCAACTCCGCAGAGAACGGCAGGTTTGAGGTTTGAAACAAGAATAACGCTCTTGCCGATAAGCTCCTCGGGCTTATACCATTTTGCGATGCCTGAAGCAACCGTTCTGGGGTCGCCTGTGCCGTCATCAAGAGTGAGCTTAAGAAGTTTCTTAGCCTTCTTGACGGGTTCACAAGCAGTAATTCGGGCTACTCTGAGGTCAACCTTTGCAAAATCGTCAATACCTATCTTTGCAACGCCCTGAATTTCTTCTTTAAGAGGATTTACAGGCTCTGCAGCCGCCTTTGCTGCTTCAAGCTCAGCAAGCTCCTTTTCAAGGTCAATTCTGGGGAATATGATATCGCCCTTAACAACTGTATATGTTGCTTCCTTGCCGAAAACTCCGCATTCTGCCCATTCAAAATTCTCGTTTACGCCAAGCTGTGCTCTGATTTTTGAAGAAGTTTCGGGCATAAAGGGTGCAATGAGAACAGAGATAATTCTGATGCTTTCGCAAAGGTTATACATAACTTCGGCAAGCCTTGCCTGCTTCGCTTCATCCTTTGCAAGCGCCCAAGGTGCGGTTTCGTCAATATATTTATTTGTTCTTGAAACAAATTTCCAGATATTCGTAAGAGCAACGGAGAAATTGAGCTTATCAAGCTCTGATTCCGCATCTGTTCTTGTTGCGGCCGCAAGAGCTTTAAGGTCATCGTCAAACTCGCCTGCTTCTCTGTCAGCAGGAATCGTTCCGCCAAAGTATTTCTGCACCATTGCAACCGTTCTTGAAACAAGGTTGCCAAGGTCATTTGCAAGGTCGGAATTTATTCTGTTAATAAGATTTTCGTTTGAGAAAATGCCGTCTGAACCGAAAGCAATTTCTCTGAGAAGATAATAGCGAAGAGCATCCACGCCGTATCTTTCGGCAAGAATAACGGGGTCAACGACATTGCCCTTTGACTTGCTCATCTTACCGCCTTCAAGAAGCACCCAGCCGTGGCCGTAAACCTTTTCGGGCAGAGGCTCATCAAGCGACATGAGAAATGCAGGCCAGTAGATTGTATGGAATCTGATGATATCCTTACCGATGAGGTGAACATCTGCAGGCCAGAATTTTTTATACATTGTGTCATCTTCAGAGCCGAAGCCAAGTGCAGTGATGTAGTTGGTCAGAGCATCAAGCCACACATAAATAACGTGATCCTCGTTAACGGGAACGGGAATACCCCATTTGAACGATGAGCGGGATACGCAGAGGTCCTGCAGACCGGGCTTGATAAAGTTATTGACCATTTCATTCTGTCTGCTCTGAGGCTCAATGAACCCGGGATGATCTTCATAATATTTGAGAAGCTTGTCGGCATATGCCGAAAGTTTGAAGAAATAAGCTTCCTCACGCTCTTTGGTTACGGGTCTGCCGCAATCGGGGCATTTGCCGTCAACAGCCTGAGTTTCTGTCCAGAATGACTCGCAAGGCTTGCAGTAAAGGCCTTCATAGTATCCTTTATAAATATCGCCCTTTTCATACATCTTGGTGAATATCTTCTGAACCGCTTTTTCGTGATATTCGTCTGTTGTTCTGATGAACTTATCATTTGAAATATTCATCAGTTTCCACAGGTCTTTGATGCCTGCAACGATTTTATCAACATATTCTTTGGGAGTTACGCCTGCTTCCTTTGCCTTATCCTCGATTTTCTGACCGTGCTCATCGGTACCTGTAAGGAAGAAGGTATCATAACCCTGAAAACGCTTGTAGCGAGCCATTGTATCAGCCGCTACGGTTGAATAAGTATGGCCGATATGAAGCTTATCCGAGGGATAATATATCGGTGTTGTTATATAAAAAGTTTTTTTATCCATTATTTTAAACCTCCGTAAAGGCAAATTAAAGGAGTGCTGCTGCAGCTTCATCAAGGAAGATAACAGCATCTTCATGCTGCTGAAGAATTGATGCAGGACACTGAGGAGTTACGGGACCCTGAATCATAGCCTTAACAGCCTCTGCCTTTGATGCGCCTGTTGCAATAAGAACGATTTTCTTTGATTTCATAATTGAACCGATACCCATTGTCATTGCGTAACGGGGCATGGGAATATCATCGAAATAGATCGAGTTTGCTTCGATTGTGCTGTCAGTAAGCTTGATTTTGTGGCTCTCGCCGGTGAATTCATCGGCGGGCTCATTGAATGCAATATGACCGTTTCTTCCGATGCCGAGAAGCTGAATATCAATGCCGCCCTTTGAAGCGATATCCGCTGCATAGCGTGCACTTTCCGCCTCGGGATCCGCTGCGTTGCCGTCAAGAAAACCGACGTTATCAAGGTTAATATCAAGCTTTGAGAAAAGATTCTCGTTCATGAATGTATAGTAGCTGTTTTTATGAGTCTTGGGTAGGTCGCAGTATTCATCAAGGTTAAATGTCTTGACATCCTTGAATGTTACGTTACCCGCAGCATACTGCTCAGCAATATAATTATAAGTGGGAACGGGTGTTGCGCCTGTTGCAAGGCCGAGAACGCAACCGGGATTTTCTTTTACAAAATCGCAGAAAAGCTTGCCTGCTGCCACGCCGATTTCGGCTTCGTTTTTAAGAATTCTGATATCCATAATCAATACCTCTCTCAGTTAATTTTTATTTCGCTGTGACTTTCTGATGAATCGTAAATCGCCTGCATTATCTTGGAGGTTTCAACAGCATAGTCAATATTCTGCTGATTCTTATCTCCTGTTTTAATGCATCTGATGAAATCGTCAATTTCGTTTCTGTACATCGGTGTTTCTTTTGCAGAAACCTGTGTTTCGGTAAGCATACCGTTTTTAACCGACCAGATTTTAAAATCTGAACAATATTGAAGTCTTATACCTGCCTTATCGCCCATGAAATCGATATACATTTCGTCGATACCAACATTCTGAGCCCATGCGCCGTTGAAAGTGATAACGGGGCCTGAGGTTCTTACAATGCCCGTTACGGAATCATCAACGTCGTATGTACCGTTTTCATCCTTCGTTTCAGAAGCCCACATGCCTGTATATGTATAGTTCTTTATATCTCTGCCAAGTTTGCAGAATGCTTCACCCGAAGCGGTAAGAGGCTTGGGGTCACCGCAGCAATACATGATAAGGTCAAGGAAATGAACGCCCCAGTCAATAAGTACACCGCCGCCGGATTTTGATTTTGTTGTGAAATCGCCGCCGATACCGGGAATCGAACGGAACTTACGGAACGATGCATAAACATGGTGAACATTGCCGAGTTCTCCCTGGTCAATAAGCTCCTTAACCTTCATAACGTAAGTATTGAAGCGGTTGCATACACCGATATTGAGAACCTTGCCTGTTTCATGGGCAACCTTCTGCATTTCAAGAGCCTCAGAGAGAATTCTCGCTGCAGGCTTTTCACACATAACATGCTTGCCCGCCTTAAGGAAATCGATTGAAATAACAGAGTGGAAATCATTGTGTGTGCAAACCGAAACCGCATCAATTTCGGGGTCATTGAGAAAATCGTGATAATCTGCCACAGCAGTGCCGCAGCCGTATTTTTCAACTGCCTTTTCGGCTCTTTCGGGAATGATGTCGCAGAAATACTTGATTTCTACTTCCTCGTTTTCCATATATGCAGGGATATGGGATGCATTGGCAATATTACCGCAACCTATAACCGCTACCTTTATTTTTTTCATGAACATGTACCTCCACAAATAAATTATAATTATACATACTAAATAATATACCACAAAAACAAAAAATGTAAAGTTAATTGCAAAAAAAAACTTGATAAATGAAACAATGTTTGCTATCATTAACGTAAAATAAAGACTTTTTTATAAAAGGAGTAAATTATTATGGGCAGATTTCCTATCGGTGTTATCATCGACAGTTTCAGAACAGATATTCCCACAGCGGTAAAAAAGGCTGCTGCAGTTGGGGCACAGGGCATTCAGGTTTATGCAACCAGAGGCGAAATGTCACCCGAAGAGATGACTTCATCTAAAATTGCAGAATTCAAAAAGCTTGTTGCAGATAACGGTCTTGTTATTTCCGCTCTTTGCGGCGACCTTGGCGGCGGCGGATTCAGCTTTGCCGAAAGGAACCCTGAAAAGGTTGAAAAATCAAAAAGAATAATTGACCTGGCAAAAGAGCTTGACACAAATGTTGTTACAACTCATATCGGCGTTGTTCCCGAAGATAAAAACCATGACAGATATAAGGTTATGCAGGAAGCTTGCTTTGAGCTCTCACGCTATGCAGACAGCATCGGCGCTCATTTTGCAATTGAAACAGGTCCCGAAACCTCTGCTATTCTTAAGGATTTTCTTGATTCACTCGGCTCAACAGGCGTAGGCGTTAACCTTGACCCCGCAAACCTTGTTATGGTAACAGGCGACGACCCTGTTAAAGCTGTTTATAATCTTCAGAAATATATTGTCCATACTCATGCCAAGGACGGCAAGCAGATTTTCTTCAAGGACCCCGAAATTGTTTACGGCCTTAAAAAGGATGTTATCATCACCGAAGATTCTTTCATTGAAGTTCCTCTCGGCGAAGGCAGCGTTTCATGGCCCGAATACCTCAATGCTCTTGAAGATATCGGCTACAAAGGCTTCCTGACAATTGAAAGAGAAGTCGGTGACGACCCCGCAAGAGATATCGGCAAAGCAGTTGAATTTCTTAAGAGCCACGGCTGCTGAGGAGAATTGAAATGAAAACAGGAGTAAGCAGCTACAGCTTTCAGCAACTCATTTCATCGGGCAGCGAAAGCCAGCTTTCAATAATAAAGAAAGCCAAGGATATGGGCTTTGACGGCATCGAATTCATTGACCTTGACCCTCCCGAAGGGGTAAGCGAAGAGCAATATGCACAAATGATAAGAGAAGAAAGCGAAAAGCATTCTCTTCCCGTTACGGCATACACCATATCTGCAAACATGCTTAAGGATTGCGGCGTTGACGCTGAGGTTGAAAGAATATGCCGCAAGGTTGATGTTGCAAAAATTCTCGGCGCAAAAAATCTTCGTCACGATGCTGCGTGGGGCATGCCTGAAAACATAAAATCACATGCAGGCTT
>JBGVNA010000115.1:0-2127 GCA_045125175.1 Acutalibacteraceae bacterium | reverse complement strand
ACCTCATTGTTTGTGTTACAGTTGTCATGACGAATGGTTAACCTCCTGTCGGTTTTGTCTGAGCAACTTAACTGTAACACAGGTTTTTCCATTCGTCATTTATTTTTTCGCTTTTGTAACACTTCTATTGTAAACCTACAACGTCAATATTTTAATATTTAAATTTATAATTGCATTTATCAAATAATTATGATAAAATGGCTGTAATCGCATTTGAGGGTGAAAATTATGAGCCGATTTGCCAAAACGCATTTTAAAATTATTAATTCAACAAGCACATATGCCAAAGAAAATGCATCTTTGCTTGATCTTCCTGCTCTCATCACGGCCGACGAACAAACGTCGGGAAGAGGCAGAAGGTATTCAGTTTGAAGCTTGCCTAAAATTGACTGGAGAAAATAATAAATATGAATGAACTTTGTGAGTTATTAAAAAACATAAAAAATGACACCGAGATAGTTTTGGAAAAAGACAGAACATATGATGTCCGCCAGGATGATTCTTTTGAACTGCAAGGGTATTATTGTTCTAACACAGCAAAAAAGCATGAAAATCCAACGGGAATCCGTCGAACAGCAATTTACCTTAAAGGCAAGCGCAACATAACTGTAGACGGCAACGGAGCAACTGTATTGGTTCACGGTAAAATGACACCGATGCTTTTTGATGAATGCGAAAACATTACAATTAAAAATTTGATAATTGACTACGCATGTCCAACCATGGCAGAATTCACCGTGATTTCAAACGATAACGGTGTATGTGTTATAAAAATTAATGATGATTGCTTATTCCGGGTAGAAAATAATGAGCTTATTTGGCAAGGTGAGATTGGCTTGGATAACAAACCCTATTGGGAAGACAGTTATCAAGGAAACCGCCGCCATGTTAAGCTGTATGACCCAGTGACTGAAACCTGCCGTGATTTCGGCAGAAAAGCATTGGCCATGGAGAAAATAGAGCAATTAGATAACTGCACTTTACGCATATATTTAAAAGATAAGTCGGTAAATCTTCCGGCCGGCAGCGTTATTCAAACTCGTAATATTGTCCGCGACCAGACCGGAAGCCTTTTTCAGCGATGTAAAAACCTTCTTTTTGACGGCCTTCGCATTAAATTTATGCACGGTTTGGGTATGGTTTCTCAGTTCTGCGAAAATGTTACATACAGAAACTGCGATTTCACTCCCGGCAGAGGCAGAACAATTGCAAGCACCGCCGATTTCTTTCAGTTTTCGGGCTGCAAAGGCAATCTTGTTGTTGAGAACTGCCAAGCACAGGGCGCCCATGATGACTACATAAATGTGCACGGAACGCATTTGCAAATCATTGAGAAAAACGACACCGATAAATGCATTACGGTCAGATTTATGCATGATGAGTCATGGGGCTTTCAAGCATTTGATGTCGGAGATGAAATAGAATTCATTAAATGGAACACGCTTATTCCTTACGCAAAATCAAAAGTCAAAGAGTTTAAAAAATTGAATGATACCGATATTATGCTTTATCTTGAATGCGAACTACCGGATTTGATTCTTAATAAAGACGTTGTTGAGAATGCAACATGGACGCCTAATTTGTTTGTGAGAAATAACCATTTCGGTTCAACTGCCGGCCGCGGAATTCTTTGCACAACCCGCGGAGAAGTCATAATCGAAAATAACTGTTTTTATAAACTTTGGGGACCTGCGCTTCTTATTGAGGATGATTGCAATTTTTGGTTTGAGTCGGGCTACACAAATGAAATAGTTTTCAGAAACAATCATGTTGTTGGCTGTGATTACGGAGTTACGTTCGACGGAGCACCAATAATTCGTTATACGCCAAAAGTGATGGATGAAACATCAGAATCATTCGTACACGGTTCCTTGGTTCTTCAAAATAATATTTTTGAAAAATCTCAATTCAAAGAACATTCAATTCACCTTGAATACTTAAAAAAAGCAGACATTTCGGGCAATGTAGTTGACGCACCTTATACAATTTCAACACACTGTGTCGGCAGCGTGCAAGATAAAAATAATATAATTAAAAACAACTGATTATAAATCAAAAACGGATGAAAGATTACATAAATTTATTTCTCCACTCCGGAAGAAAAAATCACGACGGCAGCTATTCAGG
>JBGVNA010000114.1:0-4145 GCA_045125175.1 Acutalibacteraceae bacterium | reverse complement strand
CTTTCTAACCGAGTAATTATTCAGGTTTTTTAATCTGATTAAGCTGTGCGTTCATTTCAAGAAGCTGTTCTTTTGTGAACTTGATGCCTGCTGTACCGAGAAGAGATGTAAGTCTGATAACAGTGAAACCATTCATCATCTGCATTATGCCTTCGTTCATCTCAAAGCCTGCAGCCATACTTTCCGCACCGTCGCCAACAGTCATAAGCTTTTTCATTATGCTGCCGAAAAGCTGCATTCCTTCGGGTGAACTCATAACATCACCCATTTTATCATTGAGTGAGAAATATCCTTCACGCTCGGTGATATCAAACCAATTGAGGATTGCACCCTTTTCCTTGAGCCTGTAAGCCTCGTTAAAGGTTTCAACCTTGCGGATAAAGCTTTCATCCTTGCAGCCGCCTGCAACGGCAATCAGCTTTGTTTCTACGCTTACAGGAACATCAAAATAGAAGAAATGCTCTTCACTTGCCTGCTTGCCAAGGCTCTCACCGTTAACAAAAAGCTCAACCTCGGGCTGATTTGAATACACAGTAACCTTTGTTACATCTTCAACACGGTCAACATAACGCTTACCGCAAATATGAACAAAGGGATCATCTGAAAGCCATGCCTTATAAGCATAGAAAGAATCTTTCTTATACTTACGGTCAAAGGTTACAAGACCCTTGTGGTTCTGTCCGTTTTCGCCGCCTTCACTTCTTGCATCCGCACCGAAATCAAACATGTTCCATACATGAGTTGCCCAGATATAAGGTCTTGTGAAAAGCTGCTTGATGAGTTCTTCATGATAATATGCCTGATATTCCTCAGTGTAATCACCCTGCGTGGGCTTTGAGGTGTGCCAATCAAGCGCTTCGCAGCCGTATTCGCTCATGCCGACAGGAATGTTGGGGAACTTGGCGTGGAAATTATCAAACCAGGGACCGTTCATTGAGGTGTCTCCGCCGTACCAACCGAAATAGTGGTTATGAGAAACGACATCAGGGATCTGAATATAGGGGTCATCTGTGCTGCACATTGAAACAACAGCAATTGTGGTAAGTCTGGTCTTATCCATCTCATGACAAAGATCGTTGAGTATTCTGTGATTCTCAAGAAGGTCCTCATCTGAACCTGCCATTGAAATTTCGTTTGAAAGTCCCCAAACTACGATACAAGGATGATTATAGTTCTGTGTGATGAGCTCTTTCATCTGAGAAATTGTGTTTTCTCTGCCACCGGGCATATGCTTTGAAATATAGGGGATTTCAGCCCAGATAACAAGACCCTTTTCGTCGCAGAGATCATAGAAATACTGGTCATGCTGATAGTGTGCAAGTCTGATTGTTGTTGCGCCTACCTCGCAGATAAGGTCAATATCCTCTTCATGATGCTCGGGAAGCAAAGCGTTGCCGATTCCCCATCTGTCCTGATGGCGTGATACACCTCTGAGAGGATAGGATTCGCCGTTGAGGAAGAAGCCCTTTTCGGGATCAATCTTAAATGTACGGCAGCCGAAGCGTGCGCTTACATTATCAAGAACATCGTCGCCTGCAACAAGCTTTACCTCTGCAGTGTAAAGATATGGGTCTTTTCTGCCGTTCCAAAGGTGAACATTTTCGATATCGAGCACGACCTTTGCTACGGAAACATCCTTTGATGCCTCTGCAACAATATTTCCGTCGGCATCCTTAATCGTATAAACGAGAGTCTGTGCCTCCATGGGATTTGTAACAAAAACCTCAATTTCAGCCCTGGCATCTGCGCCATCGATTACAGGAGTTATCTTAACACCCGGCGCACCGTAATAATCAAGGTCAAAGTGAGAATTGCTTACTGCAATAATATTTACATCTCTGTAAAGACCGCCGTAGAAAGTGAAGTCCGCCATCTGGGGATATACGGTTTCATTGGGGCTGTTATCAACAGTGATTGCAATGAGAGTTTGGGTATCCATTGCGTCGGTGATATCTACTCTCCAGGTTGAATATCCGCCGTCATGATGAGCAAGCTTTTTGCCGTTTACATAAACATCGGCTGATGAGTTTGCACCGCGAAGCTCGAGATAATATCTGTCTGCCTCAGGAATTTCCTCTCTGTCAAGCTCCCTTACATAGCAGCATGTGCCTCTGTAATAATCATTGCCGCCGTCCTGACCGTCAATAGCATTCCATGTATGGGGCAAGTTAACAAAATTCCACTTTTCGGGTATCGAAGCCGGAATTTCTGCTTCCTTTGCAAAAGCCCACTTTCTGTTAATATTTATAATTTTTCTCATTGAATTTTCTCCTTAAACATTTAATAAAACAGCCGGCAGAAACTACCGGCTGTAAAGTTGCCTTTTAATTACTCAACAGTTGTTACGCTTGCCGAATGTCTTGCTTCAAGCTCTGCATTCATTACTGCAAGTGTTTTCTTATCAAGATTGTAAACAACTGCAATGCCGATAAACTGAACCACGGCACTGAAAAGATACAAACCCGCTACAAGCCAACACATATTGTGTGATGTTTCAAAGCTCTGTCCGATTGTGCCAAGCTCTGAATCATAGCCGAGGATACCCATTATCAGAAGAACGATTGAGGGACCAACGCCCTGTGCAAGCTTGCGGAAGAATGAGTGAAGAGAATAAACGGTTCCTTCTTCACGGGTATTGAATTTCCATTCGTTATAATCAATAGCATCAGCCATCATAGCCCACGAAACGCAGGTATAAACACCCATGCCGATACCAAAGGCAATAAGACCTGCAAGATATACAATAAGCGCTGTATCTCTGTTTTCAACTGTGGGGAATATCAGCATAATCACGCCGCCGATAACAGATAAAACAGTGCCTGCAACAGAGGCTTCTTTTTTACCGAATTTATTAACAAGCTTCTTGATGAAAGGAAGGAAAAGAACCATCGGCAGGAATCCTATCATCTGAACTACGCCGGACATTGATGCCTTGTTGAAATAAGTTGCAAACATAATTGTATTTGCCGTTGTTGCAGACTGCATACCGAGGAACATACCCATAGCAGCAATGGTAGCGCCAACAGCGGGGCGGTTTTTCATAAACTTGCCGAAAGCACTTATAATATTGAATTTTTCGCCGCTTTCATTTGTCTTAACGGTATTCTCGTCAACACGTATTGTAATTTTTTTAATCATGAACATGAAGGCTACAAAGCCCAGCACACCCATGATAAGTGCAGCCCAGAAAACTCGCTCGCCGAGCAAAGTTTCAAACTGCTTACCGGTAAGAGGATCAAGAACAGGATCACCGATTTTATATGCCTCGCCTGTTAAAGGATTAGTATGATAATCACCTGTTCCATCATAGGTAACCTTCTGCCAGATAAGCATAGGAAGAATAATCATGGGAATTATATTTCCGAACATTGAGCCGATTGAACGCCATGTTGAAAGCTGCGCACGTTCACCGCTGTCTTCGGTAATAAGTGAAAGCATTGAGCCATACGGAACATTAGCAACGGTATAGCAAGCATCCCATACTATATATCCGAGCACGAAAAGTATAGCCTTAACTACAACGCTTGCATCGGGGAAAGGAAGAAATACAGCTGCGCCCGCTATAAGTAATCCGCATGCGCCGACAAATATGTACATCTTAAATTTTCCCATTTTGTACTTTCTCTTGTCATTGTCTATCATATTGCCGATAAGGGGATCATTAACTGCATCCCATATCTGAACAACCAGCAGCAAAGCAGATAAAAGCCCTGTTTCCATCATCATATAGACCAGCCAGAAGGTCTGAACGGTGCCTTTAAGAGCAAAGCTCATGTTGCAGCCGAAGTCACCCGCAGCATATGCTATCTTGTCGAGCATACCAAACTTACGGTAACCGTTTGAATCCAATGCGACTTGTTTCTTCATTGAATTTCTCCTCATCTTTCATAAAATTGTGTTCGTGTGTGGACTTTCTTTGTTCGATTTGACGAACAACTCCAACTATATTTTAATAGAAACATAGTTATTTTGTTATAATTTTTTTTGCGTTTTTAAGTATTTTTTTTGTTTAACTCTTGAAATTTTCCAAAAATTATACAATAATATTAATGTGACAAATATTTGTTAATAAAAAAGGAGTTTTTTGCAGTGTTATATGATGCTGAACTTGCTTTCTTTTGCAGAATTTTAGAAAATTTACACAT
>JBGVNA010000113.1:0-8819 GCA_045125175.1 Acutalibacteraceae bacterium | reverse complement strand
TTGAATTCATAATAAGCCTGTGCTCCGACCATTGCTGCGTTATCACCGCAAAGCGAAAGCTCGGGCATATAAAGCTGCCATCCCTTTTTGCCGCAAACATCAGCCATTCTTTTTCTGAGTCTGGAATTTGCCGAAACGCCGCCCGCAAGAACGATTTTGTTAAATCCATAGTTTTCTGCAGCCTTAACAGTATTATTTACAAGGCAGTCTGCAACGGTTTCAATGCAGCTTGCGCCCAAATCGGGCACACCCACCTCAATCCCCTTTTGCTTTGAATTGTGGATAATATTGACAACCGCTGTTTTAAGCCCCGAAAAACTGAAATCATATTCGCTGCCGTCAACATGGGGATGAGGAAGCTTATACAAAGTCGGGTCGCCGTCCTTGCTTATTCTGTCAAGATTAACGCCGCCGGGATAAGGCAGACCCATTGCTCTCGCCGCTTTATCCATACATTCACCCGCCGCATCGTCTCTTGTTCTGCCGATTATAGAAAAATCGGTATAATCCTTAACCGCAACAATATGGCTGTGTCCACCTGAAACGACAAGGCAAAGGAAGGGCGGCTCAAGCTCTGCGTGTGAAATATAATTTGCCGCAATGTGAGAGCGCAGATGATGAACCGGTACAAGGGGCAGACCGGTTGAATAGGAAAGACCTTTTGCAAAGTTTACGCCTACAAGCAGTGCGCCGATAAGACCGGGTGCATAGGTAACTGCAATTGCATCAATATCGGAATAGCCAAGACCTGCATCGCTCATCGCCTTTGACACAACTCCGCTGATTGCCTGTGCATGCATTCTTGATGCAATCTCGGGCACAACGCCGCCGTATACTATATGCTCGCTGACCTGCGAAGCAATAACGCTCGATAAAACTTTTCTGCCGTCCTCAACAACAGCCGCAGCCGTTTCGTCGCAGGAGGACTCGATTGCAAGGATTTTCATTTTATGACCTCACTTGAAATATTTTGTGTAAATAACTCCGTTTTCAGTCGGAGAAGAATAAAAATTTTTTCTTATTCCGGCTTTTTCAAAGCCTTCGGATTCATACAGAGCAATTGCGGAAAAATTGCTTTCTCTTACCTCGAGGGTAATAAATTCGCAATTTCTGTTCTTCGCACCTTCAAATGCGGCTTTGAGCAAGGCTCTGCCGACTCCTGTTTTGCGGTATTTTTCAAAAACCGCAACATTTGTTATATATGCTTCGCCGCAGATTTCCTGCACGCCGATATAACCCATGACATCATCTGAAACAGCCACAAGAAAATGCGAATTTTCATTTGAAAGTTCTTCCGAAAGAGCGGTTTCGCTCCACGGCTGTGAGAAGCATTGTGTTTCAAGTCGGGCAATTTGAGGAATATGCTCTGCATTCATATTTTCAACGGTGAAATTCATTACTTTTCCTCCGCCGTAATTTCGTCAAACTGTTCGATAAGAGCTGTTCTGATTGAATTTGCACAGCGGATATATGTTTCAAGGTCGCCGCCGTAAGGGTCGGGAATCCCTCCGCCGAGAACAACAACTTTTTCCGACGGCACATAGAGAGCAAGGCTTGCTGCATGGTCGGAGGTCATGCAGACGAATTTATCAGTTTCGTCAAGTATATATGACGTTATGCGCCTTGCTCTGTGCGATGAAATATCAACCGCAAAACGCTCACAGGCTTTGACAGAATTCGGCGTTACCTCATCGCCCGTCATGGCAAAAAGCCCTGCACTGGAGCAGTTTATATCCTCAATTTCTTTATCGGCAAGGAGCTTTTTAAAAAGCCCCTCTGCCATCGGGCTGCGGCAGGTGTTGCCTGTGCAGACAAATAATATATTCATAAAATCACCGTTATTTTGATTCATACCACGTTTTACCTATGCCGACATCAGCCTGCATGGCAACCCGCATTTTAACTGCATTTTCCATTTCTTTTTTAACAATGCCCGCAACGATTTTTGCCTCATCCTCGGGAGCTTCAACTATAAGCTCATCGTGTACCTGCATGATAAGCTTTGCTTTAAGACACTGCTTTTTGAGGCTCTCCCACACTCTGATCATGGCGATTTTGATGATATCTGCCGCCGTGCCCTGAATGGGCATATTAAGCGCAACTCTTTCGCCGAAAGCCCTCATCATAGCGTTTGACGAAGTAAGCTCAGGCAGATATCTGCGGCGGGCAAACACCGTTTCAACATAGCCATTTTCCTTTGCCGTTTCAACAACATTCTTCATGTATTTCTGAACTCCGCTGAAATGGGCAAGGTAGCCTTTGATGTAGCTGTCAGCCTCAGCACGGGTAACACCGATATCCTTTGCAAGTGAGAATGCACCGATACCGTAAACAATACCGAAATTAACCGCCTTTGCACGGCTTCTCATAAGCGGTGTCACCATCATAAGAGGCATATTGAACACCTGAGATGCTGTTATGGCATGGATATCGTCGCCGTTATTGAAAGCATCAATCATGTTTTTATCGTTTGCCATGTGAGCAAGAACACGCAGCTCAATCTGCGAATAGTCGGCATCAATCAGCACACAGCCGTCTTTCGCCTTAAAAAATTTACGCATCTCTCTGCCAAGCTCGGAGCGCACCGGAATATTCTGCAAATTCGGTTCTGTTGAAGAAATTCTGCCTGTTCTTGTTTCCGTCTGATTAAGGCTTGAACGGATTCTGCCGTCATCGCATATAACTTTAAGCAAGCCGTCACAATAGGTCGATTTGAGTTTTGCGAGGGTTCTGTATTCAAGAATTTTTGCAACAACAGGATAATCCGCTGCAAGGCCTTCAAGCACCTCGGCATTGGTGGAATACCCGCTCTTTGTTTTCTTTTTTGCGGGCAGCCCCATTTTCACAAACAAAGCTTCGCCAAGCTGTTTAGGCGAATTAAGGTTGAATTCACAGCCGACTTCTTCATATATTTCCGCAACAAGAATTTCAATTCTGCCCTGCAAATCAATGCCGAATTTTTCAATTCCTTCGGCATCAACAAGAAAGCCCTCACGCTCCATTGAAGCAAGCACCCTTGCAAGCGGAAGCTCAATTTCGTCAAGCAGACGCTTCTGATTGTGTTCTTCAATAAGTGCGTTCATTTTAGCAAACGCAACAGGAAGATATGCGGTGTAAAAAGCCGCTTCATTTTCCGCTTCGGGGAGTTCGGCATTTGCATATTCCGCAATTATACGCTTAATATCATATGCGCCCGACGAGGGGTTGATAAGATATGCCGAAAGCATTGCATCGCCGCAGATATTATTAACTTCAATATCCTCACGGTAATCATAGAAAAACGCATAAAGCTGTTTTGAATTATAGGTGTATTTTTTTGTTCCTTTATCAAAAAGAAAATCTGAACAGAATTCGGCATAACCGCTGTTTTCGGGGTTAACCTCTGCAACTCCGTTATCGGTTTTAAAAAGAAAAATCCCGCTGTCAAAGGTGAAATATGCCTCCCCTGCTTTTTTTAGGAGATTGTAAAGCAGTTTCAAGTCCTCCTGCTCATAGCAGTCGGTGCAAACTGTTTCTGCCTTTTCTTCAGCTGTTTTTTCGGGAGCTTTGAGGTCAAGGCGTTCAATCATCTTATACATTTCAAGGTCTGCAAGGATACTTGTAACCCTAAAAGCATCAGGCTCGGCGGGAACATAGCTTTCATAGGCTCCGTCAACGGGTGCGTTGGTTTTGATTGTGCCGAGCTCACGGCTGAGATAAGCCATATCCTTATCGGCAACAAGCTTATCGTGAACACCCTTCTTTATATCAATTGTGTCAACATTATTATAAATTTCATCTATCGAGCCAAAGCGGCTGATTAAATCCTGAGCAGTTTTCTGACCTATGCCTGCAACACCGGGAATGCAGTCGGATGTATCTCCCATAAGAGCTTTGATATCTATCATCTGCTCGGGTGTAACGAGATATTCCTCTTTAATTTTATCTCTGTCGTAGCGCACGCTCTGGGGTCTGCCCATTTTAGTTGAAGCGAGCAAAACATTCACATTGTCACGCACAAGCTGAAGCGAGTCACGGTCACCTGTTGCGATATAGCAGAAATCGCCCTCACCGCAGTTTGCGGCAAGAGTACCGAGAATATCGTCAGCTTCCCAGCCGGGCGCTTCAAGAATTTTATAACCCATTGCGGAAAGCAATTCTTTAAGCGGAGGCATCTGCTGAGCAAGCTCGGGGGGCATGCCCTTTCTGTTTGCTTTGTAGCCCGAATACATTTCATGGCGGAAGGTGGGTGCTTTAACGTCAAAAGCGATTGCCACGGCATCGGGCGACACCTCTTCTTTAATCCTTAAAAGAATATTCAAAAAGCCGTAAATTCCGTTTGTGAATTTACTGCCGTCTTTGGTTGTGAGAAGCTTTATTCCGTAAAATGCACGGTTGAGAATGCTGTTACCGTCAAGGGCTAAAAGTTTCATTCCAAATCACCTCAATATACATTATAACATACTTTTTGTAAATTTCAGCAATTTTGTGAAAATTATTGAAATTAATTTGTTTTAATGGTAACATTATCAGAGAATATTCAAGGAGAAACAGATGAAAATAGGTAACTTTGAAATAAACGGATATGCAGCGCTTGCACCTATGGCGGGTGTTGCGGACAGAGCGTGTCGAGAGCTTTGCATTGAATTCGGCGCAGCTTATGTTGTTACGGAAATGGTAAGCTCCAAGGGCTTGACCATGCATGACAGAAAGTCCGACACCCTTATGCAGTTAGGCGAAACAGAAAAACCTGCGGCAGTGCAGATTTTCGGCTCCGACCCTGCAACTATGGCAGAAGCTGCAAAAAAAGCCGCCGAAACGGGCTGCCAGGCGATTGACATCAATATGGGCTGCCCTGCCCCGAAAATCGCAGGCAACGGCGGCGGCTCCGCACTGATGAAAGACCCCGACCTTGCCGCAAGAATTACCGAGGCTTGCGCAAAGGCAATCGAGCTGCCCGTTACAGTTAAAATCCGCGCAGGGTGGGATGAAAACAGCCTCAACGCAGTCCACATGGCAAAATTACAGGAAAGTGCAGGAGCATCAGCAATAACCGTTCACGGAAGAACGAGAAAGCAGATGTATGCACCGCCTGTTGACCTTGACATAATCAGGCAGGTCAAGCAAGCTGTTTCAATTCCCGTTATCGGCAACGGCGATATTGTTGATGCTCTCTCCGCAGAAAACATGTACAAAACCACGGGCTGCGATTTTATAATGATTGGCAGAGGCGCACTTGGCGCACCGTGGGTTTTCAATCAAATAAACGAATATTTCAAAAGCGGTATTATACTGCCCGAGCCGCCGATTGAAGAACGCATGAAAATTATGATTCGCCATATCGCAAAGCTCTGCGAATACAAGGGAGATTATGTCGGCATGAGAGAAGCACGCAAGCACTCCGGTTGGTATATTAAAGGTGTAAGAGGGGCTGCGGCTCTAAGGCAGGAAATCGGAGCACTTGAAACGATGGATCAGCTCCGTACAATTGCAGAAAAAGTCATAAATTCTGCTGTTAATATTTAACAAAAAAAAGAACTTAATATTGTAATAAATAACAAAAATAAATCCGCCTTTCAAATTTGATTGAAATGGCGGATTTGCTATGTTAATATTTAAATGTTAATAAGTTATTAAAGGAGCAATGTTATGGCAATTTTAATGAGAATTATCGGCTTTATTCTCGCACTCATCACTCCCCTTGCATCAATGATTGTTTGGGATCCTACAGCATATTTTGACAAGGAAGTAACGGTTGCGGAAGAAAAAATCGGCGGCTTTATGAAAGGTGTTTGCCACCTCGACCCCGATTATAACCTCATCAAAGAGGCAAACGTTGAGTGGTTCCGCGACGATATTCCTTTCCCTTACAATGCAGACGGCACAATTTCTGCTCGCTACGAAAATTGGAAAAAAGAAAGCAAGGAATATGCCGATAACGGAATCAGAATTTTTGGCGTAACGCCTTATCCTGATGATTATATTGAATACGGTCTTGACCCCCGCAACCCCGAAAACAGAGAGGCTATTCAGGATATTGCAAGATTTTATGTTGAGGACCTCAAAGGCATTGTAGGCGCATTTCAAGTAACAAATGAAATGGGGATTGACCGTTTCACATTACCCCTTACGCTTGATGAAGCGGCTGAATTTATCGGCATGCAGCTTGAAGCGATGTATCCCGTAAGAGGCGATGTTATCATCGGCTATAATCTCGGCGGTCTGTCAATTCTTCAACTTCCGTTCAAAATGGCGGAATATCATCAGTATTGCGACTATGTTGGCGTTGATATGTATCTCGGCTGCTTTGAGAATGTTCTTAAAAATGCTGACCAGTATGTAACGATACTCAATTTTGTAAGAAAAATCACCGGCAAACCCATAATTCTCTGCGAATTCGGCTATATCGGCTACGGTGAGCCAAAAACAGATGCAGAAAGAAAAGCGATTCTTCAGCAATACGGCTTTAACAGCGAAGAAGAAGCACGTGCAAACATTTGGGAATTTGTCAACAATCTTCCTGAAGATTTGACCGAGGAAATTACAGAGGACTATGCAAATGTAAGCGAAGAAGAGCTCGGAAATATTATTTTTGACGGCGAATATTCAAACCACATTTATTGCGAGCTTGCAGACGGTTTCGGACTTTATAAATATGAACACACGCCCGAGGGTCAGGCAGAATTCTTTGAATATGTTATCCCCAGAATCCGCGACCTTGACTACGTTATAGGCATGTGCGTTTACTGCTGGGCAGACAGCGACAGCTGCTATGTATGCGGTCAGGCAGACTGCCCCGTTGAAACAGGCTGGGGTCTGGTTGACGGCCAAGGAAAACCCAAGCCCTCATATTATGCTGTACAAAAGGGCTTTGAAGATTAACTTCAGATTAAAGGAGAGCACACAAAATGAAAAACAGATTATTAAAAGCAATTTCCCTTATCCTCTGCATTGCGATGCTTGCTTCAGCAGGTGCAGTCAATGCATTCGCATCAGAAAAAAGAACGGATTGCGGCAATAACTGCGAATTTTATCCCACAGTCATCATTCCGGGTCTTGGCCAGTCAAGTGTTTGCGTTGTTGACGAAAACGGCGACTTCGTTCTCGACGATGAGGGCAAAAAAATCTCTGCATTCCCTGCATACATTCAGCTTCCCGAAATCATAAAAGAAGCAGCAATTCCCTTGATTTTATCCCTTGCGCTTCAGCGTGACATCGGTCTTTCGGATGCTCTTGCAAATGTAATTGAAATCTGCTTCGGCATCAACGCAAGCGACCTCAAAGCTCAGAACACAGGTAACGTATATGTTGAAAAATTCATGTATTCCTATGCTGAATGCAATGAATATGAGCAGGGCGTAATCAATTCACACATACCCTTTAACAAGTATCCCACTGATTTACCCAAAGACCATCTTTACTATTTTACATATAATTCTTTCGGCAACCATATTGATGTAACCAAAGAGCTTTATGATTACATTCAGATGGTCAAAGAACAGACAGGTCACGATAAAATCAACCTTGTTCCAATCAGCCAGGGAGGAACCTTTGCAAACGCCCTTTTTGAATATTATCCCGACGTTATGGACGATCTTCACAAGGTGCTCTATATTGTTCCCGCTCTTGACGGCTCAACAATCATCGGCGATGTTTTCAATGACAGAATAACATTCCTCAATGCAGATTATCTTTATAACGGTTTCCTCGGGGAAAGCGGTCTTATGGATGAGCAGACGGCAAGAATAATTGAAATCGTTGCAAGAATTCTTCCCGATGATGTTCTCATGGAATGCCTTAACAAAGCCGTTGACGTTCTCGTTGAAAAAATAATGATAAGAAGCACAAGCATGTGGTCACTCTGCCCCTCGGGCGATTATCCCACAGCGGCCGAGCTGTATCTCTCCTCCCCCGAAATGGCTGATATAAAAGCTCAGACGGACAAATATTATCAGGCACAGCTTAATTCTGATAAAAACATTCAGACTCTTCTCGACAAAGGTGTTCAGGTTTTCAACGTTGCGCAATATGACTTTGCCATGATCAACGTTGGCGAAACATGGAACACACAGAATGCCGACTACATAATTCAGCTTGACTCAACCTCAATGGGTGCATATGCCGCAAACGTAGGCGAAACACTTCCCGATGACTATGTTCAGCAGAACACGCATTGCAGCAACCCTGAGCACAACCACATTTCACCCGACAGAGTTGTTGATGCATCAACCGGTCTTCTCCCCGACACTACTTTCTATTTTGACAATCAGCGTCACGACCTGACACAGCACAATAATGCAATTCTTAAACTTGCCATGGATCTGATTGCTCACGATGATATCAAGGATGTTTATTCATCTCCCGAATTCCCGCAGTTCAACTTCGGCAGAGATGTAAGAACGCTTGAAACCCTTGTTGAACAGGCAGATACCGTTGACACTTCATCACTTTCATCGGAAACTGCGGCTGAATTAGCAGCAGCCGTTGCAAACGCCGAAGCTGTTTTAGATAAAACGGTAATCACCGAGGATGAACACGAAAAAGCTGCAGATAAGCTCACCGATGCACTTGTTAAAGCCGGCGCTATGAAAGCAGAAAAAGAAAGTGACCCCTCTGTCCTCGCAGGCATCAGCAACTGGCTCTATGAAAATTACGGCACAAACGGCTATTCCGAAATGCCGGGTATTACAATAAAGAAAGCCTTTAATTCGGTTAAAGAGTTTGTAGGCAGCATATTTTGATTAAAAGCAAGAGCACCGAGGTAACACAATGTTGCCTCGGTGCTGTTCATTATATATCAAATCACCTTAACGAATCAACTTCCATTTTTGCTGTCTGAT
>JBGVNA010000112.1:0-4902 GCA_045125175.1 Acutalibacteraceae bacterium | reverse complement strand
ACCCCGGCAGGCAATATGAGCTTACCCGCCACAATGCAGGCTTTTTATTTGCGGATTTGCTGGCGGATAAAAACAACATCAAAATAAGTAAAATACAGTTTAAATCCGTGACCGCCGTTATTGACCTCGGCGGTCACAGATGCCTGCTTATGAAGCCGCAGACTTTTATGAACAACAGCGGCGAGGCTGTTAAGCAGGCGGCATCTTTTTATAAAATTCCGCCCGAAAAAATCATCGTTGTTTTTGATGACATTTCTCTGCCCTGCGGCAAGCTTCGCATAAGGCGCAAGGGAAGCGCAGGCGGTCACAACGGAATCAAAAGCATAATCTATCATCTTAACTCCGATAATTTCCCCAGAATTAAGCTGGGCGTAGGCGAAAAGCCCCATCCCGACTATGAACTTGCAGACTGGGTGCTTTCCAATTTCAAAAAAGATGAAATACCTCAGCTCAGAGAAGCGGCAGAAAACGCCTGCTCATCGGCTGAGCTTATGATAAGCGGCGATATTGACCGCGCCATGAGCAGCTATAACAGCTGATTATTTTGTCATCATGGTTGAAACACCGTTAAGCATGCCTTCAACGGTTTTCATGCATTTTGCTGCACTTTTGCGGCAGGCTCTTTTGCTGCTTTTGCTCATCATTTTCGCACCCGCAGCAACCGCTGCCATGCCGACAGCGAAACCGATGCCCATGCTTTTGATGACAGAACTTTTTGATGATGAAAACATTATTCTCCCTCCAATACACTGATTTCAATAATATTTTGTCCTTTGGAGAGAATAAAAACAATGCCAATAATTTTTAAGGAAGTTATAAAATGTCAGTTTTAAACATTGTTCTTGTTGAACCGCAGATTCCGCAGAATACAGGTAACATAGCACGCACCTGCGCAGCAACAGGAGCAAGACTTCATCTTGTTGAGCCAATGGGCTTTCGTGTTGACGATGCAAAGTTAAAAAGAGCAGGTCTTGACTATTGGCACCTGCTTGATATTACATATTACGATAATCTTAACGACTTTTTCGAAAAAAATAAAGACGGTCACTTCTACTATTTTTCCACAAAAGCAACCAAGATATATTCGCAAATAGAATATCCCGATAACAGCTATCTCGTTTTCGGTAAGGAAACAGCAGGCTTACCCGAAGAATTGCTTTTAAAAAACCAGGAAAACTGCGTGCGATTACCGATGATAAATAACAGCTCCGCCCGCAGCCTTAACCTTTCAAACTCCGTTGCAATCGGTGTTTACGAGGTTCTCAGACAATGGAATTTCCCCGAACTGCTGCTTAAAGGCAAGCTTACTAAATTTGACTGGAATGAATAAACAAGGGAGGAAATAAAAATGAAGCCCATGACCGCTGCATACAAAGCCCTCGATTTTATTCTGCGCACTCAATCAAAGCATATAACAGAAAAAAAAGAAGCTGTCCCTATTGAAAAAGCGGAATTCATTGCACCCCCAAAGGCAAAGGGCGACCGCTTTCTGATGGGCTTTTCAAAGGCGTCAATTCTGCCCGACGATATCGGCAAAAAGAGATATTATGTTGCAGGCTACGGTGAAAACAATCCTGCAACAGGTGTTCTTGATGCACCTCATACCCATGCCGTTTGGCTCGATGACCTTTCCGGCAAGGGCGGTATTGTGTTGGTTTCAATCGACAATGTCGGCATGCTCAACAAGGACGTTAACCGCCTGAGAGCACGCCTGCGTGACTTTGCTATGCTAACAGGCTGCAGAAGCATAAACATAGTGAGCACCCATTCGCATGCCGGAATTGACACAATGGGAATATGGGGTCCCTTACCTCTAAGCGGTAAAGACCCGAAATATATGGAGCTTGTTTTCTCACAGACCGTCAAGGCTGTTAAAGAAGCTTATGCCAACCGCAGACTCGGCAAGCTTTATCTCGGCAAAATTGAAGTGCCCGATATGCAGGAGGATATCAGAACTCCGATAGTTTATTCCAAAACTCTCACAAGATTAAGATTCGAGCCTGACGACGGCTCACAGCAGATTTACATAATCAATTTTGCTTCGCATTCCGAATCACTACAGGGCTGCAACAGCCGTGTAAGCGCAGATTTTCCGCACTATATGCGTGAAAAAATCAGACAGGATACGGGCGCAGAAACTCTCTATTGCGTCGGTGCAATCGGCGGAATGATAAGCATGGATATTCCCAATGAGCAGGAAATCCGTGATAACGGCAGCGACTTTGCAGAATCAACGGCAAATATCGGCAAAAAGCTTGCGGATTATGCTCTTTCAATAAATAATGAAACCGTGCTTAAGCCGAAAATCGGCTGCATAAGGCAGGAGGTTTATATCAAGGCAGAAAACACTCTGCTTCTGATTGCCGCAAAGGCAGGTATTCTTGAAGCTGATGAATACAGAATGCCTGACGGCTCAGGCTTTGCAATGAAATCCGAAATCAGCTATTTCGAAATTGACGGATTTAAAATTCTTATGCTGCCTTGCGAAATATTCCCTGAACTTATCTATGGCGGATATCTTCCTGCCGAAGACTCAGCAACGGGATACGGAGCAGAAATAAATCCCGTTCCGCTGCAGGAAATTGTCGGCGATGACGTTATGATTATCGGGCTTGCAAATGATGAGCTGGGATATGTGCTCCCGCCCAATGACTTTTTACTTCACGAAGAAACACCTTATTTTGAAAACGGTCATGATATTCATAAGCGCAGACATTATGAGGAAACAAACTCATTAGGACCCGAAACAGCCGAAAAAATTGCTCAGACCGTTGCAGAAATAATTAAGACGGTTGAAAAAAGCAAAAATATATGATATTATAAATTCACACATAAAGAAAGGATTTGTTTTTTATGAAATCAACCATCAGTATTTTTCTTGTATTAATTTGCGTTGCACTTTGCTTCTTTGGCTGTTCAAATATTCCTGACGAGCCCGCTACAACTTCGGTTGTTAACCACTCCTATGCTGACCCTTACGGCGAAACCGTTGCACCTCCCGTAAATGCTGACCCCGAAGAGAGCACAACCGCAGCCGTTAAATATCTTGAAACCATCAACAACGTTGAATGCGTTATGAGCAGCTATTATGTATACGGCAACTCGGTTGCAACAATCAGCGACATCAAAATGGAATACGAAGCTTTTTCTTCTTTCCCCGGCAACGGCTACGCAAGCGTTGAAATGATGGGCATAGGCTCAAAAAAGAACGGCATGAAAATCGGCTACACCGCTTATAATGAAGCAGGTGAAGTTGTCAGAGAAAGCTTCATGCTCGCAAAGCTTGACGGTGTTAAAAAAGGCGATACCGTTGCTGAATGCCGCTTTGACTTCCCCTCTGAAACTGTTAAAATCGTTTTCCACGATTACGTTGAACCCGAAGCATAATTAAATAAGCAAAAGCCCCGTACCGATTTGGTACGGGGCATCTTTTTTATTCAAAATTGCAGATAATATTGTCGCCCTCTGCGGTAAGCTTGACCGCCTTAACGGGGGTTTCGTAGCTGTTGACGATTTTTTCTGTTATAACATCCTCAACATTTCTGCGGATTGTGTTGCGTAAATCTCTTGCACCTCTGGGACCGTCAACGGAAAGGCGGGCAATGGTGCTGATTGCTGCATCATTCCATGTAAAGGTTATTCCCTTGTCAAGCATAGGCTCAACAAGCTCTTTGAGCATGAGCACGGCAATTTCTTCATAATTTTCCTGCGTAAGATCGTTGAAAACAACAACCTCATCAACTCTGCCGATAAACTCGGGTCTGAGGAATTCATTAAGAGCCTTCATAGCTCTTTCCTTTGAAGCTTCGCTCTTGGTTTTTGCAAACCCGAGAGCTCCCGAGCCTCTGTTGCTGCCCGCATTTGAGGTCATAACGATAACCGTATTTTCAAAGCTTACGTTTCTGCCCTGAGCATCGGTGATTTTGCCTTCATCGAGAATCTGGAGCAGAATATTCATAACATCGGGGTGCGCTTTTTCAATTTCATCAAAAAGAACAACGGAATAGGGCTTACGGCGCACCTTTTCGGTGAGCTGACCCGCTTCATCATATCCGACATATCCGGGCGGAGAGCCGATGATTCTTGAAACTGAGTGCTTCTCCATAAACTCGCTCATATCAAGCCTGATGAGAGTTTCGGGAGTTTCAAAAAGCTCTTTTGCAAGAAGCTTTACAAGCTCTGTCTTGCCAACACCTGTCGGACCTACAAAGATAAAAGATGCGGGACGCCTTCTCGGATTAATCTGCACTCTGCCTCGTCTTACAGCAGCGCTGACAAGCGAAATTGCTTCATCCTGACCGATAAGCCCTGCTCTGAGGTTTTCCTCAAGCTTTGAAAGGCGGCGCAGATCGCTTTCAATAACCTTGCTTGCAGGGATACCTGTCCAGAGCTGAATTACCTTTGCAAGGTCATCCTCTGTAACATTATTATCGGCTGCAAGCGCTTCAAGCTGCTTGACTTCCTCTTTTTTCTGAAGGATTTCAGCCTTAACCTTTGCGATTTCTTCATAATCTGCTTCGGTTTCTTCCATAAGCTCTGTTTCACGCGCTTCCATGTCGGCAAGCTCTGCGGATGCAATTTCAAAATTGCTTATATTCTTATTGCGGAGATTTGCGCAGGTGCAGGCTTCATCAAGCAGGTCAATTGCCTTATCGGGCAAAAATCTGTCGTTGATATATCTTTCAGAAAGGCTGACCGCCTTTTCAATAAGAGTATCGGTAACCTTTACTCTGTGGAAATCCTCATAATAATCCTTGATACCCTTGAGCATTTCTGCCGTCTGCTCAATTGAAGGCTCTTCAACTCTGATAGGCTGAAGTCTGCGCTCAAGAGCGGCATCCTTTTCGATATATTTTCTGTATTCGGTGAAAGTAGTTGCACCGATAATCTGAATTTCACCTC
>JBGVNA010000111.1:0-11997 GCA_045125175.1 Acutalibacteraceae bacterium | reverse complement strand
CACGGAAAACGGTTTTCAGGATTCGGGACATTATGATAAAAACATAAAAACTCACATTTAACAGGGAGGCAAAATGAAAAATATAATCAAAAAAATCACATCGGTAGTCTTAATTCTCTCAATCGCTTTTTCACTTTGCGTGCCGTCGGCATCGGCAGCATCGCACGATCCCGAAAATTTTGAAGAATACGCTGAAATTCTCAACAATGGCGGTGTACCCGCATTGTCAACTCAGCAGTTTATGATGATTGTCAAGATTTTCAACACAGCTCTCCGCTTTGTTACAGGCAGAGGCTTGACTAAACAGGAGCATTTCAATTTCACTGCAGACTCTCTCTTAACTGAAATCTGCAACGGAGTTGCCGAAGAAAGCGGATTTGACATTCTGATGATGGTTTCCCGTTTCCCCGAAACAAAGCAATACGCTGAATTTGTAACCGAAACATTCAGAATCGATACAACTGCATTGAGAAATAAATTTTATGAGCTCAGATACGAGCAGGATGCACAGGGCAACTGGGTAATGGCAAGTGTTTATTATTTTATCGGAATGTATTTCAGCGTTATCGAAGAATGCCACGCATACTGTGTTCCTTTGGAGAATGATAACTGCTATGAGATTTATTTAAAGATTATTCTCAAAGACGGATCAGAGGAAAAAATCGGCACAGGCGTTGCAATCAACACCGAAACATGCGAGGTTTACGGTAAGGACGGCGGCGGCATTGTTGCTACAGGCTATAATTTCTCATATTCAGAGCTGCTTCTCTATGCTCAGGTTAATGTTTGGATGAGAGATTTCGGCTTCACATTCCTTTATGATCTGTTCTGTTACACAACGCCGTTTTTCTTCTATAACACCAGAAGAATCAAATTTGATTATGACGGTATGGAGTGGATGGTTCAGATCTGGAAAGGCAACTATCTTGTAAGCAACGGTGCCGAAGTCGGCATTTACACCCGTGAGCCCGGCTCATTCGGTACTTATTATAACTGCGCAAACGATGAACAGATGGCAAATATGTCAATGAAGCTTTATCACGGCGATGACTTGCTGTTTGAACGCCCCGAGCAGGAGCATTGGTGGATAACCGGCTTCCAAATCAGCGATGTTCTTTATCCCGCCAAAACACTCACTCTTGATTTCACAATTGAAATGAAAGATGAAGAAATGCTTAACGCATTCTGTGAGGCAGTTGAAAACCACTACAGGCACGATATGGCTTATACCGTTGACGGGCTCACTGTTAATGTTGTTTGGTAAAAATAATATTTTACAGCAACCGCTCCGAAATATTTCGGGGCGGTTTTGTCATATTATGTCGATTCTGTAAACCAAATCATATTGCATCTTTTTTTGTTTTATGTTATATTACATAATGGTTCAATTTAGAATTATTTTGTTCAGTCAATAAAACAGGAGGAAATGTTATGTGCAATTGTAACTGCAGCGGCCCCAAAAGCGACCTCTCTCTGCTTGATGATATATTTAAAGAATACGGCGGCTCATCAAGCAATCTTATCACCATTCTTCAGAAGGCGCAGAATATATACGGATATCTGCCCAAGGATGTTATGTACTGCATTGCAGAAAATGCAGGCGTTACCCCCGCAGATGTTATGGGCGTTGCAACCTTTTATTCGCAGTTCAGACTTACTCCCATCGGTAAATATCTCATTATGGCTTGCCAGGGCACGGCATGCCACGTTAACGGCAGCGAACGCATAACTGCCGCAATTTCAGAATATCTCGGCATCGGCAACGGCGAAACAACGGCAGACGGTCTTTTCACGCTTGAAAATGTTGCCTGCCTCGGCTGCTGCTCACTTGCCCCCGTTATCATGATAAACGGCGAAGCCTACGGCAATCTGACCCCCGATTCGGCGGTTTCGGTTATCAAAGCTTTGCAGGAAAAGGAGGACAAATAAATGCGTGTTGTAATCGGTGAAGGCTCCTGCGGTATCGCTGCAGGTGCCTCAAAAGTCCGTGCAGCAATTGAATCAATAATGACCGAAAACGAGAATTTTGTTCTCGGCAGTACGGGCTGTATCGGCATGTGCTTCCTTGAGCCTATCGTTGACATCTACGAAGGCAAAGAGCTTGTAAAACGCCTTGTTAAAGTTACCGCAGACAATGCTCAGGCTATCGTTGACGCTGCAAGAAGCGGCGACCTTTCACTTGTTGAAAAAATCGCCATTACCTCAGAAGATGAAGAATTTCTCAGCAGACAGACAAGAATTGCGCTGCGCCACTGCGGTATTATTGACCCTGTTTCGCTTGACGACTACAGAGAAGCAGACGGCTATCAGGCTCTTGAAAAAGCGCTCAAAACGATGACCCCCGAAGAGGTTATCGAAGAAATTAAAACATCAGGCCTTGCAGGCAGAGGCGGCGCAGGCTTCCCCACATGGTTCAAGTGGAATGCAGCCCGCCAGAGCGCAGGCGAGGAAAAATATCTTATCTGTAATGCCGACGAGGGCGACCCCGGAGCATTCATGGACAGAGCGGTTATCGAATCAGACCCCCACAGCCTTATCGAAGGCATGCTTATCGGTGCTTATGCAATCGGTGCAAAGGAAATGATTGTTTATGTGCGTGCAGAATATCCGCTTGCCATAACTCACCTTGAAATCGCAATTGAGCAGGCTAAAAAAGCCAATCTTCTCGGCGAGAATATTCTCGGCACAGACTTCTCCTGCGACATGAGAATCAAAGCGGGCGCAGGCGCATTCGTCTGCGGCGAAGAAACCGCACTTATCGAATCGCTCGAGGGCAAAAGAGGCATGCCACGCCTTAAGCCCCCCTTCCCTGCTCAAAAGGGTTACATGGATAAGCCTTCAAACATCAACAATGTTGAAACGTTTGCAAACGTTTCATGGATTATAAATAACGGCGGCGAGGCGTTTGCCGCCATGGGTACCGAAAACAGCAAGGGCACAAAGGTTTTTGCTCTTACAGGCAAAATCCGCAAGGGCGGACTTGTTGAAATCCCCATGGGCAAAACCCTGCGTGATGTTATCTACGGCATCGGTGGCGGAATCCGCGACGATAAGGAATTTAAGGCTGTTCAGATGGGCGGCCCCTCCGGCGGCTGTATCCCTGCTGACTTACTTGACACTGTTATTGATTACAAGGCTCTTGCTGCAACAGGCGCAATCATGGGCTCTGGCGGTATGGTCGTTATGGACGAAAGCACCTGCATGGTAGGTATGGCTAAATTCTTCCTTGATTTCACCGCTCTCGAATCATGCGGCAAGTGCGTTCACTGCCGCATCGGCACAGCAAGAATGCAGGAAATACTTACCCGAATTGTTAAGGGCGAGGGCAAAGAGGGTGACATTGAGCTTCTCGAAGAGCTTTGCGAAGCTGTCAAGGACGGTGCTCTCTGCGGTCTCGGTCAGACTGCCCCCAACCCCGTACTCACAACTATCAGATATTTCCGCAACGAATATGAGGCGCACATTAAAGAAAAGAAATGCCCTGCAAAAGAATGCGTTGATTTGCTTACATATTCGATTGATGCGGATAAATGCAAGGGCTGCACTCTTTGCGCAAAGAAATGCCCCGCAAAAGCAATCAGCGGCGAGGTTAAAAAGACTCATATTATTGACGAAAATATCTGTATCCGCTGCGGTCAGTGCGTAAATTCCTGCCGCTTCGGTGCAATTATTGTAGACTAAAGGAGGCGGCAAAATGGAACAGATTAAACTTACAATCAACGGCAAGGAATGCCTTGGCAGCAAAGGCGAAACCGTGCTTAATATTGCCGCCAAAAACGGCATTGAAATCCCCAACCTCTGCTATAATGGACAGCTTAAGCTTTACGGCGCATGCGGTCTTTGCCTTGTTGAGGGTGAGGGCATGCCCAAGCTCATGCGTGCCTGTGCAACCGTTGCAGCAGACGGCATGGTGCTCAGCACCGAAACTCCCCGAGTTAAAAAAGCAAGAAAAATTGCTCTTGAGCTTCTTATGAGCGACCATGAGGGCGACTGCGTTGCGCCTTGCTCACTCAATTGCCCCGCACACACCGATATTCAGGGCTATCTCAAGGCGATTGCCAACGGCAACGATAAAGAAGCGGTTAAAATCATCAAAGAAAAAATACCCATTCCCGCATCAATAGGCAGAGTCTGCCCCCATCCCTGCGAATCAAACTGCCGCAGAAGGCTTGTTGAAGAGCCTCTTTCGGTTGCATATCTTAAAGCTTTTGCTGCAGATAACGACCTTGCATCAGACGACCCCTACACTGCAGTCTGCGAAGAAGCAACGGGTAAAAAGGTTGCAATCATCGGCGGCGGTCCTGCAGGCTTAACGGCGGCATATTATCTCCGACTTTCGGGTCACGAAGTAACAATTTATGAAGCAATGCCTGAAATGGGCGGCATGCTCCGCTACGGCATTCCCGAATACCGCCTGCCCAAGGCTGTTCTTGCAAAAGAGGTTGAAGCTATTGCAAAGCTCGGCGTTGAAATGAAGAACAATATCAAAGTCGGAAATGATATTTCTTTTGAAGAAATCAAAAGCAGCGCAGATGCTGTTCTCGTCACTGTCGGTGCATGGAAAGGCAGCAGCATCCGCTGCAAGGGCGAAGAGCTTGAAGGCGTACTCAGCGGCATTGATTTCCTGCGCGAAGTCAACATGGGCAACATTCCCGATATCGGCAAAAATGTTGCCGTTGTCGGCGGTGGTAACACCGCGATGGACGCCTGCCGCACTGCAGTAAGATGCGGCGCAGAAAATGTTTATGTTATCTACAGAAGAACAAGAGCAGAAGCTCCCGCTGAAGATATAGAAATCGAAGAAGCAATTGAGGAAGGCGTTGAATTCCTCTTCCTCACAAACCCCGATGAAATCATCGGCGAAAACGGTAAAGTAAAAGCCGTTAAGCTTCAGATTATGGAGCTCGGCGAACCCGATGCATCGGGCAGAAGAAAGCCCGTTCCCGTTGAAGGCTCATTTAAAACTCTTGAGGTTGATACCGTTATTTCCGCCATAGGTCAGAAATATGCTCCCGCAGGCCTTGAAGAAATAGGCACAACAGGTTGGGGCACTATTGAAGCAGACGAAACAACCTGCCTCACAAACATTGAAGGCGTTTTTGCTGCAGGCGATGCAACCAACAACGGCGCATCTATCGCAATCGATGCAATTGCAGAAGCAAATAACGCCGCAAGAGCAATCAATGCATATCTTCTCGGAATGCCCATGGATTTCAGAAAACCCTATTATTCCGAGCGCAAGGTAACCGAAGAAATGCTTGCCGACAGAGAAAAGAGGCCCAGAGCGGTTATGTCTGTCAAAGACCCCGAATACAGAAAGGGCAACTTTGAGGCTGTTCTCAACGGCTTCACCGAAGAGCAGGCAAGAAGTGAAGCAAAGCGATGCCTTGAATGCGGCTGTCATGACTTCAAGGATTGCAGACTCATCCGATATGCAAACTATGACCCCATTGACCCTGCAAGGCTTGCAGGCGAAAAGCACACCTGCTTCAAGGAAGCACGCCTTGTAACAATTGAGCGTGACCAGGGCAAGTGCATTCTCTGCAATCTCTGCGTAAGAACCTGTAAAGAGGTTGCGGGCGAAAGCCTTCTCGGCCTTGTCGGCAGAGGCTTCAAAACCGTTATAAAGCCCGAATTTGAGGACAGCGATAAAATTGCAATCTGCAAAGACTGCCGCAAGTGCGCAGAGGTTTGCCCTACAGGCGCATTAAAAATTTTAGGTTAAATCTAAAGAGCCTCGTTCCTCACGAGGCTCTTTTCGAAAATATTAAGGAGAACAGATTCGTCATGAACGATAAAGAAAAAATGCACACGGGTGAGCTTTATTACCCGAGCGGCGATGAAATAATGAGCGAACAGTTGAAGTGTTTGAACAAACTTTATGATTTCAACCTCACCCGCCCCACAGAGCTTGACAAACGCGCAGAAATGCTAAAAGAAATGTTTGCCGAAATCGGAGAGGACTGCTATATTGAACCTCCGTTTCATGCAAACTGGGGCGGAAAGCATGTCCACTTCGGCAAAGGAGTTTATGCTAATTTCAATCTGACCATGGTTGACGATACTCACATCTATGTTGGAGATTACACTCTCTTTGGTCCGAATGTTTGCGTTGCGACGGCAGGCCACCCCATCAATCCCGAGCTTCGTCAGAAGGCTTATCAATATAATATACCCGTACACATCGGCAAAAACTGCTGGATTGGCGCAGGGGCGGTTATCATTCCCGGAATAACCATCGGCGACAATGTTGTTATCGGCGCAGGCAGTGTTGTTACAAAGGATATCCCCTCAAATGTTGTTGCGGTCGGCAACCCATGCAAGGTAATCCGTGAAATATCGGAACATGACAAGGAATATTATTTTAAAGACCGAAAAATTGATTATAAAAATCTGTAATTAAAAAGCGGACGGTGCAAATCGCATCGTCCGCTCCCTTTTAACCTTTTACTGTGCCGCCCTTCATCTTGATAAGCTCTCTGTAGCTGATAAGCTCAACGCCGTGGTCTTTGAGATACTTATGAGTATAAGGGTCCTTCATGAGCTGATATTCCCAGACTCTGTCCTGCCATCTGGCGGTTATGCCCTTAAGCTCATCGGTCTCAACCGAAGGATGAATAAATGTTTCGGTAACGCCGTCTTCAGGAATATCTGTCCAAATTTTAAGAATGGTTTCTCTGTATGTTTCATAGCTCTTGCGCATATCGTCATTCCAATCGGGGAAAAGAAGATAATCGGGAATAACAACGTTATATTTCTTGCCCCAATGCTTTGAAAGCAGAGTGATGGCAGCATAGAGAAAATAAGGTGTGCCATTAGGGCAGATTCGCTTGTCATGTGCGGTGTAAAGACGGTAGGCATAGCCGTATTCACCGCAGACTCTGAGGGTCATCTTGGCAAGGCCCAGACGGCCTGTGTAGTGGCCGTAAAGAGAGCCCATGTGGTTATCAGTGTGTGAGGGCTTCATGCCCATGCTGTGCGCAAGGTCAATCTGTGCTCTGATTTCAGCCTCAAGGTCTGCATAGGATGCGTTTTTTTCAACCTGATCGCTTTCGTGCCACATATAGCCCTCTTCATCTATAAGGGTTTTGCCGTTCGTGAGAGGCTTCCAGCGATATTTGCTCCATTCACTGGTCATTGTAAGATGAATGCCGATTGCATGCTCGGGATGGTCTTTTGAAAATTTAACAGCCTCTTCCGCAGCCGGACAAGGCATCATTACCGTTGCAGATTTAAGAAAGCCGCCTTCAAAAAGCTCTGCAACAGCAGTATTTGCAGCTTTGCACATTCCGTAATCATCAGCGTTAACGATAAGATATTTAGCCATAGAATCAAATCCTTTCGGTTGCTATTATTACCAATAAAATAATATCATAGATTTTTAAAATAATCAATATGATATAAAATATTCTGTTTTTTATTGAAATTCGACTTGACGTAACACTTTGATTCCGATATTATTATATAGTTGATAAAAATGGAGGGATATGGATGATTAAATTCGGAACAGGCGGCTGGAGAGCTGTTATAGGCGACGATTTTATTCGCGAAAACATTCAGCTTGTTGCCGCAGGTATTTTAAAACTCGCACAGGAAGAAAACAAAGCAGGCAAGCCTATCATAATCGGCTATGACCGCAGATTTTTATCCGAATCTGCCGCAAAATGGGTTGCAGAGGTTCTTGCAGAGGGCGGAATTGAGGTTTGGTTTCTTAACCGTTCCGCACCAACGCCCCTTATCATGCACACGGTAAAAGATAAGGAGCTTCATTTCGGAATTGAAATTACCGCAAGCCACAACCCTGCAAGCTATAACGGAATCAAGCTTTTTGTTGACGAAGGAAGAGATGCTCCTCTTGAGGTTACCGAACACCTTGAGGCTATTATCGCCGAAACAAAAGAAGTAAATCTCTGCGATTTTGACGAAGCGGTTGCCGAAGGCAAGATTGTTTATCTTCACAGCCCTTTCAATAAATTCCTTGATGATATTATTGACCTGCTTGATATGAATGCGCTTCGTGCCAGAGGTCTGCGTGTGCTTTTTGACACCATGCACGGCTCAGGCGCATACCCTCTGCAGGTTATTCTTCACACAGCACGCTGCACAATTGACACCATCAATCTTAACAAAGATGCTTATTTCGGCGGTCAGATGCCCGCACCCACAGAACAGACACTTGCCATGCTCAGCGATATGGTTATCAAAGGCGGCTATGATTTCGGCATCGCCATGGACGGCGACGGCGACCGTTTGGGTATAGTTGATAAAAACGGCAGATACATCAACGCCAACGAAATCCTCTGCATGCTTTACTATTATCTTGTTAAGTATAAAAACTGGACAGGTCCTGTTGTTCGCAACCTCGCAACAACACATATGCTTGATAAAATTGCCGAAAGCTTCGGCGAAAAATGCTATGAAGTGCCTGTAGGTTTCAAATATATTTCATCCAAAATCGATGAAATTAATGCTGTTCTCGGCGGTGAATCCTCGGGCGGCTTAACCGTAAGAGGGCATATTCACGGCAAGGATTCCGTTTATGCCGCATCACTCTTCGCAGAGATGGTCAGCGTAACAGGCAAATCTCCCACCGAAATTCTCGAGGAACTCGAAAGCAAATACGGCAAATACGAAATGGTTGAGGATAACCTGCATTTTGCCCCTGAACGTAAGCAAGAAATTGATAAGATTATAATGGTTGATAAAAAGCTCCCCGAATTTGACGTTAAAGTAGCACGTGTCAACTATGAGGACGGCTGCAAGGTTTATTTCGAAGACGACAGCTTTGTTATCTGCCGTTTTTCAGGCACAGAGCCTCTGCTCCGCATTTTTGCAGAAAGCAGCAACCGAGAGGCTGCTGCAAAGTACATTGCTGATTTCAGAGAATTTTTGAATATATAAACAGCAACGGCTGCCTCATTTTGTGAGACAGCCGTTATTTTTTAGGAACTCAAAAAATCATTCCGCTTTCTTGCCTGCAAGGAATTTGTAAACAAGAGCAGCGAGAACACCGCCGGCAAGGGGTGCAACAATGAACACCCAAACGCTTGAAAGAGCATCACCGCCAACAAGAATTGCGGGGCCGAAGCTTCTTGCGGGGTTAACCGATGTGCCTGTAAATGAAATACCGAGAATATGAACAAGAGTGAGTGTAAGACCGATAACGATGCCTGAAACTGCGCTGTTTTCAGTCTTTGAGGTTACTCCGAGAATAGCGATAACAAAAACAAATGTGAGAATAATTTCAACAAGGATCGAAAGACCGATGCTGCCGTTATAGAGAGCGTTTGCACCGAGGCCGCTTTCTTTGCCTACAAGAGCCATGAGCACTGCTGCACCTGCTGTTGCACCTGCAAACTGAGCAATAACATAGCCGATAAAATCTTTAACCGAAAGCTTGCCGCTTACGAGCATTGCAATTGAAACGGCAGGGTTAATGTGGCATCCCGAAACATTGCCGATTGAATATGCCATTGCAACAATGACAAGGCCGAACGCAAGGGCTGTAAGAAGATATCCTGTTCCGTTTTCTGCAGAACATCCCACTACCGCTGCAGTTCCGCAAGCGAAAAGCACCAGCACAAAAGTGCCGATAAATTCTGCGATGTACTTCTTGATTGATTGCATAATTATTTCCTCCTTATGCTGTTTTCTTTATTCTAACAAAGATTATTAAAAAAATCAACAAAATATGTTGAGGTTTATATTGCTATTGTAATTTTTTATATATCAAAGCCCCAATTTTTCTTTATTTTTGTGACATATAAAAAAATTGAATTTTATCGAAAAAAAATCACAAAAAAATATATACAAATCAAAAAAATTGTGATAAAGTAAAGTTGTTTTTAAAACAAAAGGAGTGTTGCATCATGAAAAAGATTTATGAAGGAAAAACCAAAGACGTTTACTCACTTGACAACGGCAACGTAATGCTTAAGTTTAAGGACGATTGCACAGGCAAAGACGGTGTGTTTGATCCCGGTGAAAACAGCGTTGGTCTTACCATTGAAGGTATCGGCAAGGCAAATCTTGAAACATCAATCCATTATTTTGAGCTTCTCAAGAATGCAGGCATCAAAACTCACTATGTGAGCGCAAATCTTGATGATGCAACAATGGAAGTTCTTCCCGGTAAAGTTTTCGGCCACGGTCTTGAAGTTATCTGCCGCCTTGTTGCAACAGGCAGCTTCATCCGCAGATACGGCGAATACATTGCAGACGGCACAGTTCTTGAAGGCGGTTATGTTGAATGCACATTCAAAAACGATGCTCTCGGCGATCCCCTCGTAACAGGCGAAGGCCTTGCAGCTCTCGGTATCATGACTCCCGAAATGTTTGAGAGCATGAAGGAGCAGACTCTTGCAATCACAAAGATTGTTGCTGATGACCTCAAGTCAATCGGTCTTGACCTTTGGGATATCAAGTTCGAATTCGGCTACAACAACGACGAGGTTATTCTTATCGACGAAATCGCATCAGGCAACATGCGTGTTTATAAGGACGGCAAAATTGTTGACCCCGTTGAGCTCACAAAGCTTATTAACAACAGATAATCATATTAATAACGGGCAGCCTTTATCGGCTGCCCGTTTTGATATAAAAACCATTTTTCTATAAAAAACACTTGAAAAATTAAACAATATATCTTATAATACTATAGTATTAAATGCTACTATGGCTCAGTTGGTAGAGCAGCGCATTCGTAATGCGCAGGCCGTCGGTTCGAGTCCGACTAGTAGCTCCACTAAAACCACTTCTGCGGAAGTGGCTTTTTTATTCGGGTGATATTATGAAAAAAATAAAAGATTTTTGCAAAAAAGAGATTGTGCTTATAATCTCATTTATCCTTGCCGTATGCTCCGCTTTTTTAGTTAAACCGAATATCGGTTATATTGATTACATAGATTTCAAAACGCTGATTCTGCTTTTCTGCCTCATGGCGGTTATGGCAGGGCTCAACTCACTCGGAATCTTCAGGCTTATTGCCGCAAAGCTTCTTAAATTCACTAAAACCTCTCGCAGCCTGTGCCTCGTGCTCAGCCTGCTCTGCTTCTTTTCCTCAATGATAATCACAAACGACGTTGCACTCATAACCTTTGTTCCGTTTTCGGTTATCATTCTGAATATCTCGCAAAAGAAAAATCTGCTTATCCCGCTCGTTACGCTCGAAACCGTTGCCGCAAACCTCGGCAGCATGGTAACTCCCATCGGCAATCCTCAAAATCTTTATCTTTTTTCATCATTCAATCTTTCTCTTGAGGAATTTTTCAAAACGCTCCTCCCCTATGCACTTCTTTCGCTTGTATTAACTGCTTTTTCAGCTCTTTTCTTTAAAAAAGACACGTTGCAGATTGCAGAAGACAATGAATATATTAAATCAAATAAAATTCTCACGGCAATTTATGCCGTTCTGTTTGTTATCTCAATTCTCACTGTATTCAGAGTTATTCCGCACGCAATCACTCTTGCGTTAACTGTTCTTATAATTTTGATTTTCGACAGAAAAACGCTTTTAAAAGCAGATTATTCACTGCTTTTAACATTTACCTTCCTGTTCATTTTCATAGGCAACCTGAAAAATATTGAATCGGTAAATAATTTGCTGAGCAACGCCGTAAACGGTAATGAACTTGTTGCGGGAATAGCCGCAAGTCAGATTTTTTCAAATGTTCCCGCAGCGATATTGCTTTCCGCATTCACAAGCAACATTTCCGAGCTGCTTATCGGTGTTAATCTCGGCGGCTTGGGCACGCTCATTGCATCAATGGCAAGCCTTATTTCATTTAAATATGTCGTTAAAGAAAAGGTATCAGCGAGCCGATATCTTGCGGTTTTCACAGGAGTTAACCTTGTTTTTCTTGTTGCAAACATTCTGCTTTGGCTTATTTTGAATAAATAAAGCAAAAACAATTGACAAAAAAGATTTTATTTGATAAAATAATTAAGTTGTGAGCGACCCCTGCTCACCACACGGAGAGTTGTCCGAGTGGTCGAAGG
>JBGVNA010000110.1:0-18743 GCA_045125175.1 Acutalibacteraceae bacterium | reverse complement strand
TAATGCAGAAAAAGACGATTATATTGCCGCTTTGACGGTTGAAGAAAAAAGCGGTGTTGATAAAATTATTAATAAGATGATGTAACAAAAGCCGCCCTTAGGCGGCTTTAATTTTATTCTGTTCGGAGTGCTTCAACGGGGTCTTTTCTTGATGCGATTTTTGAGGGAATCAAGCCTGAAATAAATGTGAGCGACATGCTGATGATAACAAGTGCAATTGCTCCGTTTACGGGCAGCTGCGCAATGTTTGAAAGCGATGTCAGATGCTCAATAATCGCATTGATGGGCAAAGTAAGCAGAACAGTTGAGCCGATACCGATTACGCCCGATGCAAGACCCACGATAAGAGTTTCTGCATTGAAAACTCTCGAGATATCCTTCTTTGATGCGCCGATAGCGCGGAGAATACCGATTTCCTTCGTCCTTTCAAGAACTGAAATATAGGTTATAATTCCTATCATGATTGATGAAACAACAAGAGAAATGGCTACAAACGCAATAAGAACATATGAAACAATATTGATTATTGTTGAAACAGAAGAAAGAAGCAGACCGATATAGTCGGTATATTTGATTGCATCGTCTTCGTTGCCTGCTGCCTCTGCACGTTCGTTATATTTTGCTATTTCTTCAGAAATTATATCCTTTGCTTCAAAATCAATCGGATAAATATAAATCGACTGCGGCTTGGCAACATCTGCAACGCCGAGAATTTCAAGAGCCTCTTCATAACTCTTTGCAAGAGGTTCGGGTTCAGGTTCCGGCTCGGGTTCCGGCTCAACAACCGTGGGAGCCTGTGTTTCCCCGTTGTTTCCTTCCGAAGGAGTTGAGGGTGTTGTTGTTTCGCCTGTGTTTTCTCCGCCGTTATTTTCTGCAGGCGGAGCGTAATTGCCGAACTCGCCGCTCATAATTGCATTGAGCATTTTAAGCTTTGTTTCCTTATCCATCATCATAAGGAAAGAAACCGCCTGGCTGCCGCTGATCTGACCCATTCCTTCAATTTCCTGACCTGCAAGCATTTCGTCAAGATAGCCCGAAAGCTCGTTGCGTTCACTTATCGAAAGAGTGGTTTTGAGCATAAGCTCAACTGTGCGCTTCATCTTTTCGGCTTCTTCGCCGCTGTAGGTTTCATCAATCGAAGCATAGATTTCTTCTTCTGTTATAGCAGGGAAGCTGCTGAAATCGGGCATACCTGTTGCCGTATAGGATGCTTTCGGCGCATTTCCGTCAAACTTCATTGAGCTTGCAGCCGGTGCCATACCCTCGGCAAGTGCAGGTGTGTTCACCTGCGGATCAAGCGACACTCCGGAAGCTGCAGGAGCATTGTTTGTTTCTGTTTTGATTTCTTCTTTTTCAAAGGGAATACCTGTGAAAACATCGGTTTTGGGGTCAGCCATCTGCTTCTTTACGATTTCGCATTCATTTGTTGCGTTTATAACATGCTCTGTTAAAGCAGAGGTATAACCGATTGCACCGATTGTTGTAACCATGAGAGAATTATCGGCAGGTCTTACGATACCGACGATTTTGATTTCCTCGCCGTTTTCAACAAGCTTGCGCATATATTCTTCATCGCCGCTCATGTCGTCCCATGTTTTTGTTTCCTCATTGTAGCTGAAATAATCGGGCTGAAGAACTATTTTGAAGGTAAGACCGAGAACATCTTCATATTCGATTTCATATGATTTTGCCTTGTATTCTTCGCCGTTCTGAGCAGCCATAAACGCCTGCATCATATCCTGCGTTGTTGAAAGACCAAGGCCCTGAATTGCAATGTCGCTGATTTCATTATTTTTATCAACGATAAGCACAACCTCGTTATACGCCTGAGGCCAGTTGCCCTCAACAACCTCATACTGCTCTTCGAGAAGTGCCTGATTATTGATAAGCGGCTGCCATGAATTCATCATTGTTTCCATGCTTGCCATCATTGATGTGTCAATCGACATTCCGCCGAGGTCAACGCTGCCCATCATGCTTTTCATCATTGAAAGAACAGGGCTGGGATAAACCTGATTAAGACCATTTTTTGTATCGGATGAAAATATATTAAGCTTGCCGCCGTATGAATACTGAATGCTGCTTGCGTAATCATCAATGGTGCATTCTTCGCTTTCGAGATATTTTTTGAAAGCCTCAAGATTGTTTGACCATATCTCGGAAGAGAACGATTCCATCATGCTTGAAGTGAGAGTGTTGGAATAAACCTTATCCAAACCGTGATTAACCTCACCCGTTGCAGCGCCCGTCATGCCGCCCATCATCGCGTTCATATCCATTGCCGTGCTTTCAACCATCATGGGGTATGATGTGAGGGTTTCCTGCTGAATTGAATCAATATATGCCTGGAAGCCGCTTGAAAGAGCAAGAATAAGCGCAATGCCGATAATGCCGATGCTTCCCGCAAAAGAAGTCAGGAATGTTCTTGCTTTCTTTGTCATAAGGTTATTGAGAGAAAGCGAAAAAGCGGTAAAGAAAGACATTGAAGGCTTTTTGGGCATTTGCTTTGCCGCTTTCTTTTCCGATTTCTTTTCAGCTCTTGTTTTCTCTCTGCGCTCAACATCCTCTGTTGTATAGGGATTTGAGTCATCTATAACAGCACCGTCTGCAAGGCGGACTATTCTCGTTGAATATTCCTCTGCAAGCTCTGGGTTATGGGTAACCATGATAACAAGCTTTTCTTTTGAAATCTCTTTAAGAAGCCCCATTATCTGAACGCTTGTTTCGGAGTCAAGTGCGCCTGTAGGCTCGTCGGCAAGCAAAATCTCGGGGTTATTGACAAGAGCTCTGGCAATGGCAACTCTCTGCATCTGACCGCCCGACATCTGATTGGGCTTTTTGTTAATTTGATCACCCAGACCAACCTTTTCAAGAGCTTCTTTTGCTCTCTGCTTTCTTTCTGCTTTTGAAACGCCTGAAAGAGTAAGCGCAAGCTCAACGTTTGAAAGAACGGTCTGATGAGGAATAAGATTATAATTCTGAAAAACAAAACCGATTGAATGATTTCGGTAAGAATCCCAATCGCCGTCTTTAAAATCCTTTGTTGATTTGCCTTCGATTATAAGGTCGCCGGTTGTGTATTGATCAAGGCCGCCTATGATATTAAGCAGCGTTGTTTTTCCGCAGCCCGAATGACCTAAAATCGAAACAAATTCGTTTTCTCTGAATTCAATATTTACACCCTTAAGGGCAACTACTTTCGAATCACCCGCAGAGTATTCTTTTACTATGTCTTTAAGTTTAAGCATAAAAATCCCCTTGACAAAGCAATTTTGGAGTGTTACACTTGTAACAGTTACAATTGTAACATTAGTTTATGAACAAATCATCAACAAATTACCATTATTTTTAAAATGTTACAAACAAGGGGAAAGTGTAATGGAAAGAGCAAACGAAGCCAACGCCCTGACAAAAGAGTGCATTGTCACGGCGCTGCTCAGGCTGATGGAAGTCAAGAGCTATTCAAGCATAACCATAACTGATATAACAAACCTTGCGGGAGTTTCAAGAATGGCATACTACCGCAACTATAATAACAAGGATGAAATATTGATTAATCATCTGATTGACCAGGAAAAGCGCCTTTTAAAAGAGCTTCACGGAGATTATGCGCAGACTGTCCACGACATGATTTTCTACATAGCCGAGTTCTTTCAGGAAAACGTGCTTGTAATCAAAGCTGTTTTTGACGCGGGGCTTGGCCATCTGCTGACAAATATGCTCAGCGAAAGAATCAACAATTATTTTCCTGTTGTAAACACAAGTCTTACAGGCAAATATGCCGTTCAGTTTTACGTGAGCGCAATAATCGGCGTTTTCAGAATGTGGTTTGACAACGGAATGGTTGAATCCGCAAGCGAAATATCTGATATCCTCTGCAATCTTATAAATCAGGATGAGGCTCTTCAATTCCTTGTTATTCCGCCAACCGAATAAAAGCAAAAGCGGGAGTACCTTTTCGGTACTCCCGTTAGTTTTATGTTAATTATGCCATTTTAACAATATGCTGGCAATATACATATACATTCTGGATTTTCTTTGCTTCCGAATCATATTTTGTGTTGATTACAGGCTGCGTTTCGGACGGTGTTATGTAAACCTTGAACACAATTGCATGCTGACCGGCTCTCATATCCGTAATCTTTTTGTATTCGAAATGCTGACCCTGAATATCAAGATATCTGTAAACAATTTCTTCAAGCAAATCGCCTGTGAAACAGCGGAGAACATCCTTCTCCTCATACATTTCGATAATTGCCTTTGTTTCCTCAAAGGTCATCATTTCGCTTTTGAATTCGCCCTCGTTGATAACTGTGCTCATTGAAGCATTATCAAGAAGCAATAACGGTAAATCGTGGTTTTTCATAAGCTCGGCCTCCTTGGTTAATTTATTGGTATCATTATACAATATGAATTTTATATTGTCAATACCTTGCATAAAATTATTTATTTTTTTAATTTTTATTCTGTTTTTGCAAGTTTTTAAAACTTGACTTGCAAAATGTCAAATCCGCCATACCAATAGGTATGACGGATTCTGCTTTGTTATTCATCCATATAATCAAGCACACGCTCAATGAGATTAAGGCGGTTTTCTCCCTTGAGCATCTTCACTGCGATATGTGGCTTACCGCCGCCTGCGCTGACAACAAATCTGCCTCTGAAATGTGCCGAAGCTTTTGCGATTTTTTCCATATCGAGCTGATTGATTTTCAGAATAAGCCGGTCACTCTGCATGGTAATTTCATAGACATCATGCCTTGCTGCCTTGCCTCTGAGCAAGGCAATTTTAATAAGACCTTCAACGCTTTCGGGCGGGTCGCCAAAGCGGTCGCAAAGCTCATCGATAACATCCGAAGCATCCTCGTTTGTTTTGATATCCGCAATTCTGCGATAAATCTGAAGCCTCTGCGGAACACTTTCGATATATTCATTCGGAATATGGGCATCAATGGGCAAGTCGATAACGCAGTCCTTTTCGGGTTCTGATGATTTTTCGCCCTTTTCCTCGCTGATTGCCTGCTCAAGCAGTTTAACATACATTTCATAGCCGACGGATTCCATGTGGCCGTGCTGAGATGAACCGAGAACATTGCCTGCACCTCTCAATTCAAGGTCACGCATAGCGATATGGAAACCCGAGCCGAATTCGGTAAATTCCCTTATTGAATCAAGCCTGCGGGTGGCAATTTCGCTGAGCTGTTTGCCCCTTGTGAAAGTAAAATACGCGCTTGCTCTTCGTGACGAACGGCCTACTCTGCCCCTTATCTGATGAAGCTGAGCAAGACCCATTCTGTCCGCATTTTCGATTATCAGCGTGTTGGCATTGGGCACGTCAACGCCCGTTTCGATTATGGTTGTGCAAACAAGAATATCGATTTCGCCTTCCAGAAGCCTGCGCCAGACCTCGCTGAGCTCATCCTCGCTCATTTTGCCGTGGCCGATGCCGATATTCGCATCGGGAAGCATTGATTTGATTTCAGCCGCCTTTTTCTCGATATCCTCAACTCTGTTATATAAATAATACACCTGACCGCCTCTGCGAAGCTCCTGCTCCATTGCCTGAACAAGAACGCCCATATTATGCTCAATAACATAGGTCTGCACGGGCTGTCTGTCCTGCGGTGCTTCCTCAAGAACAGACATATCTCTGATACCCGTCATCGCCATGTTGAGAGTTCTGGGAATGGGGGTTGCGGTAAGCGTAAGCACATCAACGGCAGGGAAAACCGATTTCAGCTTTTCTTTCTGAGCAACGCCGAATCGCTGTTCCTCATCAACTATAATAAGTCCCAGATCTCTGAACTGAACGTCCTTTGAAATTATTCTGTGAGTACCGACAACAACATCAACCGAGCCTCTGCGCAATCCGTTCAGAGTTTTTTCGATTTCTTTTTTTGTGCAGAATCTTGAAAGCATTCCCGCCTCAATAGGGAAGCCCTCAAAGCGTTTGAGAATTGTCTGATAATGCTGCAGAGCAAGAATTGTTGTCGGCACCATTATGGCGCACTGCTTGCCGTCAGCAATACACTTGAACACTGCACGCAGCGCAACTTCGGTTTTGCCGAAGCCGACATCGCCGCAGAGCAGTCTGTCCATCGGATATGGCTTTTCCATATCTTTTTTTATTTCATGAATGCAGCGGAGCTGGTCATCCGTTTCAACGAATTCAAAACGGCGTTCAAAATCGCTCTGCATATCTATATCCTGCGAAAAAGCATGACCCTGAACCTTGATTCGCTTTGAATAAAGCTCAATAAGCTCCTTTGCCATGTCCTTGACCGCACTCTTAACCTTTGAACGGGTTTTCTGCCAGTCCTTACCGCCAAGCTTACTGAGCTTAAGCGGCTTTTCATCGCTTTTGGGGCCTATATATTTTGAAACCTGGTCAAGCTGAGTTACGGGCACATAAAGATTATCGCCCTTGTCATACTGAATTTTAATATAATCCTTGGTTGTGCCCGAGGCTTCAAGGGTCTGAATTCCCTCGAAAATACCTATGCCGTGGGTTGCGTGAACAACATATTCACCCCTGTGAAGCTCATCAAGATTATTGAAAGCATTTTTGCCCCGCTTTGTTGACACAACCTTGTTTTTGGTTAAGGTTCGGCTGCGGTAAGTTATCAGCGTGAATTTAGCAGAAGGATATTCCATGCCGTAGGAAAGTCCGCCGGGCATGACGCATACCGTTTTTTGCGGAATTTCGGCAGGCGGAACAGGGCAGAAAAGTGCGGGTATACCTTCATTTTCCAAATCCTCAACAAGAGTCTGCGCCGCCTTATCCGTTCCCGCAAGAACAGCGCAGGAATTGCCGAGTTTTCTGATAGCTTTAAGGTCATCAACGATAGCCGAGAAGGTTCCGTTCCACGGTGCAATCTGCTTTGCGGTAAAAGTAACAAGCTCCTTAACGGGCGTATCAAAGCTTCCTCGGGGCAGATTGTCAAGATAAACCGCACCGAGCTTTTCATAATAAGTAAAAAGCTCATGGGGCTGAATATTATATCGGTCAAGCCCCTTGCAGAGAACTCCGTCCTGAAAAAGGCCCTTGACAGTTTCGTTCATAAGCTGGCAGGACGCACTGAATTTATCCTTGACCGCAAAGCTTTCGCACACAAAAAGCATGCAACTGCCCGCATAATCAAAAATACTTGCGCTCTGAGGATAAATCAAAGGTAAATATTTATCAAGCGACGAAAGACGTATTCCGTTACGCAAACCATCCAGATCTTCGTTCAGATATTTCAGCGCATCGCCCTTGATTTTTTTCTCGGCAATATGCTTTTCGATAAGAGCGATAAGCATTTCATCTGAACAAAGAATTTCTCTTGCGGGGGTAATGCGTATTTCCTCCGTCATGTCATCTCTGCGCTGTGTTTCTGGGTCAAAAAATGCAATGCTGTCAACGGCATCGCCCCAGAATTCAACTCTGCAGGGCTGCTTTGAATCGGGAGGAAAGAAATCAAGAATTCCGCCTCTGAGGGCAAACTGACCGGGGCCGTCAACCTGCTCACTTCGTGTATATCCGCACCTTAGCAGGCTAAGCAAAAGCTCGTCAACCTCATATTCCTCGCCGACAGCAACAGAAAAGCTGTTGTTCATTAACATTGCAGGCGGCACCGTAAGCTGGGTTGCCGCTTCTGCAGAAAGAACAACCGCATCAAAATCGCCCGAAATCATTTTGTCAAGCACCTTCAGACGGGCGTGCTCATATTCTCTTGAAACCGTTTCAAGTGAACGGAACGAAAAATCTCTTGCGGGATAAAGCAAAGCATTAATACCAAAGCTCTCCATATCCTGCCTCAGCCTTGTTGCCTGCGCCTCATCGGGTGCTATTACAACAGCTTTTTTCATAAGGCACATACACATTGATGCAATAACATGCGCCTTATGGATATGCGAAAGACCCGTCACGCCCGATGGCAGACGGGTTTTGCGGATTGCATTCGCAAGAGATATAAATTCGGGTATGTTTTTTGCGATTTCTGTATAACAGTTCATATTCTTATGCCTTTTTCTTTCAAAGCTTCTTTAAGAATCTCAATATCGCCGTGATAATAGCAGTGGCCGTCCATGCCTGCAGCTCTTGCACCGTCAATGTTTTTCTGCACATCGTCAATAAAATAACATTCCTCGGGGTTGAGTGAAAATTTTTCAAAAAGTGCAAGATAAATTTCTTTTTCGGGTTTAAGAAGCTTATAATCTGCCGATATCAGCACACCGTCAAACAGCGAAAGAGCAGGGATACCCTCTCTTCTCACATGAAAATCAGACGATGCATTTGAAAGCAGATAAATTCCGTAGCCGTTATCTTTAAGCTGCTTTACAAGGTCATACATTTTCTCAAAAGGCGGCATATACGGATAAAAATTATTAACCATTTCAGCTGTTTTTTCATAAACCTCAGCTGGAACAGCATCTTTTTTCTGCGCCATTATTTCGTCAGGAAATATTATTCCTCTGTCTTTATCGCTCCAGACCTGATTTCTGAAAATTTCTTTGAGCAGAATATCCGCAGTTTCTCTGTCAAACATTCCGTAAAGCGTTTTTTCGGGATTATAGTCAATAAGAACCCCGCCCATATCAAAAATAATGTTTTTTATCATTTCCCCTGCTCCTGTTTAACGGATTTATTAGATAATATCACTTTAAAACCTTTTCAGTCAAGCAAAAAGTGTCACATTGTATCTTTAATATATAACTTTTTATTTTTTTATAAATATATTGTTGAAATCATCCAAATTCTGTGTTATTATAAAGTGTATTTATCCGAAAAGGAGAGTGTTAAAATGAAAAACGGAATTAAAAGAGTGATTGCTCTTGTTCTGTGTGCAGCAATGCTGATTTCAGTTGGCGCTATCGGCGCTTCGGCTGCAACAAAAACAGAGTGCGGAGGCGACTGCGACGTGTCACCTGTAATCATTCTTCCCGGTATCAACCATTCACCCACATATCTTTATGACGAAAACGACGAGCTCTATCTTGACGCAGACGGAAACACCGTTGGCGGCACACTGCTCATCCTTGAGCTGAGCAAGCTTTGGGGAACTCTCCCTAAGCTCGTTGTGAGCCTTCTTGCAACGCTCCTTCTTCAGCACAACATCGGCCTTGAAGACGCTGCATATGATGCTGCAAGCGCTGCTTTCTGGGTTCAGCAATGCGACGATAACGGTAATCATGTTCAGAATCTTCAGACACAAAGATGGTATCATCCCATTTCAGAGATGACTCAGGATGACAAAGAGTGGCTCTACAGAATGATTCCTCTTCAGAGAGTTGAAGAAGCAATCGGCGGCGACCATATTTATATGTTCACCTTCAATCTTGTAGGCGACCCCATGCAGTCAGCAGCAGAGCTTGACGAATACATCGAAATGGTTAAGGAGCAGACAGGCCACGATAAGGTTACTCTTCTTCCCGTTTCACTCGGCGGAACAATTCTTACCGCTTACCTTGATGCATACGGTCACGAAGACCTCGACCAGATTGTTAACGTTGTTGCCTGCCTTAACGGCACAGACATTGTTGCAGATATGATGGACAGAAAGTGGAATCTTGCCGATGAATTCCTTTATCACGAATTCATTCCCCCCATTCTCGGCGACGATGCAGCTCTCGGCTATCTTATCAACATAATCCTTCATATTCTTCCCCGCTCGGGCGTTGATGCAATTCTTACGGGTGCAATCAGCGGCATTCTTGACACAATCATGATTAACTGCCCCCAGATCTGGGCAATGATTCCTTCATACAGATACGATGCCCTTGCTGAAAGATATCTTAACGATCCCGCAAAGGCAAAGCTTAAGGAAAAGACAGACCGCTTCCAGGAAGCACGCCTTGACCTTGAAAAGAACATTCTTGCCGCTGTTGAAGACGGCGTAAGAGTTAACACAATCGCTGCTTCAAACCTCGATTTCGGCGAGCAGGACTACACATTCTTCGGCATCGTTGCTTCTGCTTCCGATCATAACTCAGACGGTATCATCAACCTCGGTTCAACAACAATCGGTGCAACAGGCGCAGCAGGCGACCAGACCCTTGCAGACGTTGAATATACCAAGAACACAAAGTGCTCAAACCCCAACCATAATCACGTTTCACCCGATAATATGGTTGACGTTTCAACAGCCGTTCTTCCCGAAAACACATGGATTTTCCTTGAGCAGCATCATGAGGTAGGCAACAACGACGTTGTTCTTAACCTTGTTCAGGCTATCATTGAAGGCAAAGTTTCAAATGTTAACGATGACCCCGAAAACTATCCTCAGTTCAACTATTTCTGCAACACAAAGTATATCCGCCGTTGGAGAATTCCCGATGCACAGGATCTTCTCACAAACGAAGAGGATGATTTTGAACCTACACCCGAGCAAGTTGCAGAGCTTGAAGGTGTTATCGCAAAGGGCGAAGAAGTTCTCAAATCAACCGTAGTTGACCAGAAAAAGTTCAAGGAAGTTGAAGACGAAATCAATGCTGTTCTTGCAAAATACGGCAAGTATACATATCCCGAAGAGCCCACAGCTTTTGACACCTTCCTTGACAGTGCCCTTGAAGGCACCAGCAAGTTCCTTGTTGATACAATCGGCGGCGGAAGCGTTGTTGACTGGGTTCTCTCCCCCGCACGCAAGCTTGTAAATAAAATTTTCGGTTAATTATTCGAACAAGGAGATTGTAAAATGAAAAAACTTATTGCGATTATCCTTTCACTGTCGCTTATATTCTCGGTTGCCGCTATGGGTGCTTCCGCTGCTGAAGTAAAAACGGAATGCGGTGGAAACTGCGACACTTGCCCTTCAATCGTTGTTCCCGGCATCGGCCAGTCAAACGTTTGGGCTCTTGATGAAAACGGCGATTATCTTCTCGATGATAACGGCAGAAAAACCAGTTGCTTCCCTGCAGTTTTTGATATCGGCACCATCATTAAGAGAGCTCTTGCTCCCGTGCTTCTCACTCTTATAACACAAAATGACATCGGTCTTTCAGAAGCACTTTCAGATGTTATTCTGGATGCCTTTGCTGTTAACATGTGCGATAATAACGGCAAAAACACAGGCAACATAGAGGTTGAAAAATATCCCTATTCCGTTGCAGAATGCAGTGATTACGAAAAAGAGCAGATTTACGATGCAGTTCCTCTGCAGGCATATGCCGAGCAGGCAGGCGAAGATCATCTTTATTTCTTCACCTATAATTCATTCGGCAACCACCTTGATGCCGTTAATGAGCTTTATGATTTCATTCAGATGGTAAAGAAGGATACCGGTCACGATAAGGTGAACATTGTTCCCATCAGCATGGGCGGATCAATTGCAAACGGTCTGCTTGAATACCATCCCGATGTTGTGAATGACCTTAACAAGGTTGTTTACATTGTTCCCGCTCTTGACGGTTCAACAATCGTCGGCGACCTTCTTGCAAAAGAGCTTACTTTCCTTGACGAAGAATTCCTCTATAACGGCTTACTTGAAACCCTTATGGACGAAGACGATGCGAAGATGATTGAGGTTATCGCAAGAATTCTCCCCGACAGAGTGCTCATGAAGGCTCTCAACGCTGCTGTTGACACTCTGGTTGAGGATGTTGCGGTTAACATCACAAGCCTTTGGGCTCTCTGCCCCTCATCATATTATCCCGAGCTTGCAGAAGCTTATCTTTCATCTCCCGAAAAGGCTGAAATCAGACGTCAGACCGATATGTACTACCGTGCCCAGATTAATTCCGATGCCAACATTAAAAACCTTGTTGACAACGGCGTTCAGGTTTTCAACATAGTTGACTATGATGTTGCACTTTACTGCATCGGCAACGATTGGAACGGCGACAACGCAGACGGCGTTATTCATCTCGACTCAACATCAATGGGTGCGCACAGCGTAAAGGTCGGCGAAACTCTCCCCGAGGGTTATAAGCAGGCTAACACCAACTGCTCCGATCCCTCCCACAACCATATTTCACCGGATAAGGTTGTTGATGCATCAACAGGTCTTCTTCCCGACACAACATTCTATTTCGACGGTCAGAACCACGAAAAGACCGCACGAAATGACATCATAATTTCTCTTGCAACAACTCTTCTTGCAAGCGACGAAATCACCGATGTTTATTCATCACCCGATTATCCTCAGTTCAACGGTGCAAGAGACCCCAGAGGCATTAAAAACGACCTGCTTCCCGCAGCAAAATCAGTTAACGCTTCAACACTCAGCGCAGCAGACGCAGCAGAGCTTGCTGATGCAATAGAAGAAGCAGAAGCCTTTGTTAACGGCACTGTTTGCTATGCAGGCCAGGAAGATGAAATTGAAACAAGACTCAGAAAATGCCTTGTTACCGCAGGCGTTTATACTGCAGAAGAAGAGGAAGAACCCTCTGATTTCTTCGCAAATCTCAGCGGCTGGCTCTTCGATAACTACGGCTCTGCAGGCTTCTCGCAAATGCCTCTGATTTCAATCCGTCTGATTGCTGAAGGAATTCTCGCAATATTCTCGGATTACATCATCACTCCCATTTCAAGGCTCTTTGCAACAATCTAAAAAATTAAGCCTCCGAAATCCTTGCGGACTTCGGAGGCTTTTTCTTTTCATCAATAATATCTGTAGCTTGCGATAACCTTGCCGAGAATAACAACCTCGTCAACAATTATCGGCTCATAAGCATCATTTTCGGGCTGAAGCCTGAAATGACCGTTTTCCTTATAAAATGTTTTAACCGTTGCGGAATCTTCAACAAGAGCAACAACCATTTCTCCGTTGCGCGCTGTGGGTGTTCTTTCAACAATAACTATGTCTCCGTCAAGAATTCCTGCCCAAAGCATACTTTCGCCCTTTACTTTAAGAGCAAAAAGCTCCTTGTCGCCTGCTCCCGGCATTGAGAAAGGCAGATAGCCCTCTATTTCTTCAACAGCAAGGATCGGCTGACCTGCAGTTACCGTGCCAAGCAAAGGCACATGAGTAACATTCTCTGCCTGGCCGACTATTTTAATGCATCTTTTTAGCATGGGCGGGCGCTGAATATAGCCTGCCGCTTCAAGCGCATCAAGATTTGCCTGAACCGATGAGGTTGAACGCAAACCAACTTCTGCACCGATTTCTCTGACGCTCGGAGTCATATTTTCCTTTGCCTTTTCCACAAGATATTCATATATTTTCTGCTGAATAGGGGTAATCGGTTTCATTCGTCATCCTCTTTTCATGATTAAATTTATTTAAAATATTTTATCTCCGTGCATATTATAGCACAAATGTTCAGAAAATGCAAACATTTGTTTGATATTTTTTAAAAAAATTTTTTAAATTCGCTATTTTAATATTTGAACAATTGTGATATAATAATGTATTAATATAAAGGAAAACATTTTTGATCAGAAGGACAGCTTATGGTTGATTGCACACCAAAAGTCAATACAGTTGCTGAAAATCACGGCAAAAAGAAAGCTCTTGTTGCCGCGGTTTCGGTTATTGCTGCCCTTTCGTTGCTGCTCATCATCTTTTTAGCCTCTAAAAACAGCATTTTTTATTCTGCAGCCAAAAGCAAAGCAGAAAAAAACGAATTTTCCCTTGCAATGTCACTGATTGAAAATTCAAGCAGTGAAAAAGCCGGTATTCTCAAAGAATATATCGCTCTGCGCCTTGATATCAACGAAAATTTTCCTGCCCTGCTTTCGGATTTCAACATCGAAAAAATAAAAAACTGGGCAGATACCGCAGAGCTTATCTGCTCTCAGGCTGATTCTCTTGATCCGGATATTGCCGCCACGGCAAACGAGCTTTTGCAAACTCTTTCTCAAATAATCTCCTGCGAGGCCGAATATGAAAGCATGAAATCAGATATACTTGAATTGATGAATGTTTTCAACGAAATCAACCGTCTGCACACAAAGGATGCCGAGGGCAAAAACACTGCATTCACAATTGCGGAAGAACGAAGCAGAATCAACTCATGGGAACGCCTTAACAACACGCTTTCGACATTCACCGCAAAAATTCCCGGCAGCGAGAATATTTATCTTCTCAACTTTCTTGTGAAAGAGGCATACGGAGAGTTTTCGGAGCTTACTGATGCGATTGACTCTGTTGCCGCAAGCGGATACAGCGAAACTGACCTTGTCCGATTCAGCGGAGATGCCAAGAAGCTTTTCCCCGATATTACAAACAACAGCGGCGAAAGCGTTAATCTGCTTGATAAAGAACGCTATGAGCGATTTATGTTTAATGAAATCTGCAGGCAGCTTGCAGAAAGCCTCGCCCCCTATTATGCGCCATAATCAACAATAATTGAGTTTGGTCCCATTGACATCCGATTTTTTGTATGGTAAAATGTTAATATTAGTTAAAGGGGAGTAGCTTAATGGCTCCGTCCTGAACCGATTGTCAACATCCGATGCACTCAGGCATCTGGCAAACGGCCCAAAAGGGAAGCAAGACCTTTGACAGAGAACCCGAAGCATTCTCTGCCAAAGGTTTTTTTATATGAAGAAATAATTTTGAAAGGATTGACTCAAATGAAGTTCTACCTTGAACAGGTCGATTCCGTATTCAAGCATGTCAACAGCTCCGAAAGCGGCATTTCCGCCGCCGAAGCGGAAAGACGACTTGCTGAAAACGGCAAAAACAAGCTCAAAGAAGGCAAAAAGAAAACCATTCTCCAGCGTATCATGGAGCAGCTTTCAGACCCGATGATTATCATCCTCATCGTTGCCGCAGTTATTTCGGCAATTACCGAATGGTTTGAAGGCGGACATTTTCATTTTGTTTTCCCCACTGATACCGTAATCATCCTTGTTGTTGTTGTTATCAACACCGTTCTCGGCGTTGTTCAGGAAAGCAAGGCGGAAGCAGCAATCGAAGCGTTGCAGGAAATGAGTGCAGCGATGTCAAAGGTTATCCGTGACGGTAAGCTGATTTCTGTTCGCAGCGAAGACCTCGTAGTGGGCGACGTAATCGTTCTTGAAGCAGGCGATGCTGTTCCCGCAGACTGCCGTATTTTTGAATGCGCAAGCATGAAAATCGAAGAAGCTGCTCTTACGGGCGAATCCGTTCCCGTCGACAAGCTCATCAATGTTCTCAAGGGCGGCGATAACGGTGAAGTTCCCCTCGGCGACAGAAAGAACATGGCTTACATGGGCTCAACCGTTGTTTACGGCAGAGGCAAGGCAGTTGTTGTCGGCACAGGCATGGACACCGAAATGGGTAAAATCGCCGACGCTATCGCACAAGCTGAAGAAGGTCAGACTCCCCTTCAGATTAAGCTTGCTCAGCTTTCAAAAATTCTCACAAAGCTCGTTCTCGGCATCTGCGTTGTGCTTTTTGCGTATCAGATGATTATTTCATATGTTCAGACAGGTGCAATGCCCGAAGTAACAAAAATTCTTGACAGCTTCATGGTTGCCGTTTCGCTTGCCGTTGCAGCTATCCCCGAAGGACTTGTTGCTGTTGTTACAATCGTTCTTTCAATCGGCGTTACCAATATGTCAAAGAAAAATGCAATTATCAGAAAGCTTACAGCTGTTGAAACCCTCGGCTGCGCTCAGATAATCTGCTCCGATAAAACAGGTACTCTCACCCAGAACAAGATGACAGTTGTTGACCACTACGGCGACAACGAAGCTCTTATCGCAAAGGCAATGGCTCTTTGCTGTGACGCTGAAATCGACGATGCAGGCGAAGTTACGGGCGAGCCTACAGAAGCAGCTCTCGTTAACTACGCAAACGCTCTCGGCTTCAACAAGAATGACCTTGTTGCAAACGCTCCCAGAATCGGCGAAGCTCCCTTTGACTCAGGCAGAAAGATGATGTCAACCGTTCATCAGACAGCCGAAGGCATCGTTCAGTATACAAAGGGTGCACCCGATGTTATCCTCAACCTTTGCAAGTTTGCTCTTGTTAACGGTGAGGTTGTTGAATTCACAAGCGAAATCAAGGATGCTGTTCTTGCAGATAACAAGAGAATGGCAGACCAGGCTCTTCGTGTTCTTGCGGTTGCAATGAGAAAATATGACTCGGCTCCCGCCGACTTTGCTCCCGAAGCACTTGAAAACGACCTCGTTTTTGTCGGCCTTACAGGCATGATTGACCCTGCCCGCCCCGAGGTTAAGGCTGCTATTGAAGAATGCCGCTCAGCAGGCATCACCCCCATTATGATTACAGGCGACCACAAGGATACTGCTGTTGCAATCGCAATTCAGCTCGGTATCATTGATGACGCTTCAAAGGCTATCACAGGCGCACAGCTCAACGAAATCAGCGACGAAGAATTTGCCGAAAGAGTTACAGAATTCAGAGTTTACGCCCGTGTTCAGCCTGAGCATAAAACAAGAATTGTTAACGCATGGCGTGCAAGAGGCATGATAACCGCAATGACGGGCGACGGCGTTAACGATGCTCCCTCCATCAAGAGCGCAGATATCGGCATCGGCATGGGTATCACAGGCACAGACGTTACAAAGAACGTTGCCGACATGGTTCTCGCAGACGATAACTTTGCAACAATCGTTGCAGCAGTTTCAGAAGGCAGAAGAATTTATGACAACATCAGAAAGGCTATTCAGTTCCTTCTCGGTTCAAACCTTTCAGAGGTTCTTTCAATCTTCACCGCAACAATTCTTAACTTCACAATCCTCAAGCCCGTTCATCTTCTCTTCATCAATCTTGTAACAGACAGTATTCCCGCTCTTGCTCTCGGCCTTGAAAAGCCCGAAAGAGATATCATGCAGCGCAAACCCCGTAACAGCAAGGAAGGCGTTTTCGCAGGCGGTATGGGCTTTGACGTATTCTATCAGGGCGCACTTGTTACAATTCTTACTCTCGCAGCCTTCTTTATCGGCGAATTCCTTGAAACAGGTCATTGGCAGTTCACAAACATTGCAGACTGCGGTGAAGGCATGACAATGGCATTCCTCACAATGTCAATGTGTGAAATTTTCCACTCATTCAACATGCGTTCACAGAGAGGCTCTGTTCTCAACATGGTATTCCGTCAGAAGTCACACAACATCGTTCTCTACGGCGCAATGGTTGCATCTCTCGCTCTTACCACAGCAATCATCGAAATCCCGTTCCTTGCAGATATGTTTGACTTCACACACCTTGATCCCCTCGCATACGGCATCTCAATCGGCCTTGCATTCCTCGTTATTCCCATCGTTGAAATCGTTAAGGCAATCCAGAGAGCTGCTGCAAAGAAATAAACAAACTGAGATGGCTGTTGAGTAAGGAAGCTGAATGCCGTTTTCTTCGACCGAATGCGTACAAAGGTACGTCGATGGGAGAAAAAAAGGCAAATAAACAAAAGTATCTTTGCATTAAAGGAAGTCGAGGATACCGTTCCCTACAAAGAAAAACGGACGCCCGATGGGCGCCCCTACATCTTTTTATATTTTGTTTATGGTTCAGCGACTTAATCGACAGTCAAAAGCCCCGTACCGTTTGGTACGGGGCTTATTTTTTATGCTATCGGAAGTGCAACAATTGCCTTGAACAAATCGCCGTCTATCTGCAAACCGAGTCTGCCGTTTTGCAATTCACACAAATCTTTTGCAATTGAAAGACCCAATCCGCTGCCCTCACCCGAGCGTGAGGCATCGCCTCTGACAAATCTTTGGGTAAGCTCATCGGGTGAAATATCAAGAGGATGCTTTGAAATATTCTTAAATATTATCGAGCCGTATTCCGCACCTGCGGCAACATCAATATAAACTCTTGTGCCTTCAAGGGCATATTTTCTGATATTTGAGAACAAATTTTCAGCTATTCTCGATGTCTTTTGCGCATCGGCAAAAACCATTACAGGCTCTTCGGGCAGCTTGAGAACAAGCTCAATGTTATATTTTTTCAGCTCATCCTCATGCTCTCCGACTGCCTGCGTTGCAAATTCGCAGAGGTTGAGCTTCACTGAATGGATTTCCATTGCGCCCGATGACGCCTTTGATGCTTCAACCAAATCCTCAATAAGCTTCTTCATGCGCTGTGCCTTTTCATCGAGAATGGAAACATATCTCTGAGCCGTTTCATCCTCAATTTCGCACTTTTTGAGCAAATCAACATAGTTGACAATCGATGTGAGCGGAGTTTTCAGGTCGTGCGAAACGTTGGTTATAAGCTCCGCTTTCATTCGCTGGTCTTTAACTGCACTGTCAACCGCATTCTGTAAACCGTCCTGCATAAAAAGAATATCGTCTGCAAATCTGCTCATAAACGGAGGCATATATTTTTTATCAATGCCCCGAGTCAACTCGCCCTTTCTCATATCCGAAACGGCAGCCATAATTCTGTCCTGCGAGGTTATAAGGATAACCACAAACACAAGAATTGCCGCATCGCCGAGAATGCCGATAACCCAAAGTAAGAATCCGAAGAACTCGTCACCGCTGAACATGAGCACACCGGTAAAGAAATAATAAATCGCCGTGGCAAGAACAAAAGCAATTACCGCTGTGATCGCAAGCACCTTGAATTTTGTGCTCTGCCCCTTGGAATAGTCGCAATTAACAATATACCTTATTTTTCCAACCGTTCTCTTCACCCAAATTTTAAGCTTTTTGAAAAGCCAGCCGAGGGGCTTGAAAACCCAACCGACAATCGAATGCCTGAAGAATGTTTTGTTGCGGATATTTCTGATAAGGCTTGCGTTGAGACCCGTCCATATCATGAAGAATATCGCAACAAGAATGCCCTCAATTAAATTCATGGATGCGCAGAATGAATAAAGAACTGTATTTATCAGTTCAAATGTGCTTTGCGTAGCATAAC
>JBGVNA010000109.1:0-7678 GCA_045125175.1 Acutalibacteraceae bacterium | reverse complement strand
CTCTTTCAAAATTACTTATCATTTTTTCCGCAAAGGAAAGCTTCGTTTTATAGTAATCCTTAACAGAAACCTTGCTCCATTCATCTCCTGCAAAAATAGAAGTCATATAACGGATGCTAGTGCCCACCGGCGAGCAATCATCAAATGCTTTCTTAAGCCAAACTGTTGCCTGTACGTCGTTTGTCTCAATTTTTTTGCTGAGTTCGTAGCACTTTCTGTTATCATTAGTCGGATAAATGAAATAAGTGTGGTTTTTAAGTCCCAATTCCTCCGCGGAACGGTTAAGACCCAAAAACACCGCAAATCCTTTTGCACCCAATGTTTTGGCATTTACTTCCTTTTTAATTTTTTCGGGAACTGCCTTTTCATCTATAAGCTTTGTATAGGCATTATACGGTGAAGCGTTGCAGATAACCGCCTTAGCGTTTATTTGCGTGCCGTCATCAAGCACAACACCTTTTGCTGCACCGTTTTCCACAATTATTTTCTTAACGCTTGTGTTAAACCATGCCTCACCACCGTTTTCGGTAAACGCCTCAAGCAAAGCAGTGCTTATCTGATGGCTTCTGCCCCTGGGAATAACAGCTCCGTCGATAATATATGAATGAAGCATTGTAAAATAGTGAATAACATTAAGTTCATCCGTAGGCTGACCAAGGTAGCACCAATATCCGTTAAGTATATCTCTTGTTTTTTTGCTTGCTCCGAATGCTTTAAGTACCTCATCAACGGAATAGTTTGCAGCTTTAAGAAACTCAGTATGCTCAGAAAAAATTTCTTTTATCATTGACGGTTTGAAATCTTCAATGTTACTCACAAAATCCAAGGTTTTTTCAATACTCTCAATAAGATCAAAAATCTTTGTTACTACAGTTGAAGAACCCGGATCGTATTCCTCAAGTTTAGCTATAAAGGCATCCTTACCCAAAGGCATTGAATAATCGCACTTTTCGCTTTCGTCCAATGTGATTAATCGGAACGCTTCATCAAGTGAAACCCATTCTATTTTATCTGCTGCCCCAATTTCCTGAAAAATTTTCAGCAGCGGTGATTTTCCCGTGATAGAGCCGATTCCGCAAAGTTCATGAAGCGACGCTTCAAATTCAAACCTGCCTCTTACAAAGCTTGTAGCAAAACCTCCGGGCAAGTTATGACGTTCAATAAGCAACGTCTTTTTGCCTTCTTTGGCAAGGCGTGCCGATGCGACAAGTCCGCCATTACCTGCGCCGATAACAACTGCATCGTAGTTTTTTACCATGTTTTCACTTCTTTCATAATAATAGTTAAATATAAACAGAGTTTAAAACCGAACATCAGATTTCTTCCGTATCAGGCTGTTGACCGTCGTGCGCAAGCCATTTACATTCGGTAATTTCCATATTTGTGAATATTGCTTTGAATGATGAATTTTCGGGGCTGCATGCATAAATTCCGAATCGGATAATACCGCCGCCGTTCCACATATGGCAAACTCTCATCTGCCTGAAAATCTCTCCGTCATCGGAACACTCAAGGCAATAATCATCATCTCTTCTGCTGAATCTGTACCACATTGATTTTATATTTGCATCTATTTCGGTTGTTGCCCAATCAGAAAATCCGTTATTTGTCACAACACTTCCGAGATGCTGAAATTTCTCATTTTCATATTCGATTGAGCCTTTAATCCAATTGTCGGAATCGAGATACATTACAATTCCGCATTGATCAAATCTGTGCTTACTCTCAAATTCAGTTTTGACAACAAACGAAAAAAACTTTTCATCCGTTTCCATCTGCAAAACAGGAGCGTTGTCATTTCTGAAATGATAGTAAGTCCTCTGCCATAAATCCGTATTGGGAGCTGTCAGGATTTCAATTTTTTCATCGGTAATGTAATATGAAGCAGGCTCTCTCGTCCACTGCAATTTGCTTATATCAAAATTCATTATTATCTCCCCTTAATGATAATTGATTTCTCGCTTTTAAATCTGTTACGCACAAAACAAAGCTCTTCTTTTAGGATTATATCATATATATAATTGAAAATCTACTGTAATTCCAACAAAATCTAAAAACTGCGTGACACTAAAGTCTCGCAGTTTTTGTTATTTTAAATTAAAATACAGTCTAAAAAAATTCAAATATGTAACAACTTTTATATTGATTTATTCGACATAATATTGTAAAATATACTCAATAATTAACATGGAGGAAGCGTAATGACAGCCGCATTCAAAAAATCATATGAACACATCTGCTGCGAAATTACCACAGCGGAGCTTACTCCTGTTTTTTCTTTTATTATCTGTTGATTTTGCCGCCATCATTTTTGATTGGCGGTTTTTTAATAATATTTTCTAAAAATATATTTGAAAATATGCTATTATATGTTATACTATATTGAATAGGTTAAATATGTTAACCTGCACAAAAATATTTTGATTTGTTTTTGTATATATATGCTGTTTATCATTGACTTCTCTCACGTATATATGTATAATTATTCAAAATATCTGTATAAGTTGTTAATAATTGTTTTTGGAGGCATATATGAAGCATTTACTTAAACTCATGGATTTGAGCGCAAATGAAATCAACGAAATTCTTAATCTCGCCGATCAGCTCAAATATGAAAAAAGAAACAGGATTGAGCATCACCATCTCAAAGGCAAAACGCTCGGTATGATTTTCACAAAATCATCAACAAGAACAAGAGTTTCCTTTGAAGTAGGCATGTATGACCTTGGCGGCACAGCTCTTTTCCTGAGCTCCAATGACATTCAGCTCGGCAGAGGTGAGCCTGTTGAGGATACAGCAAGAGTTCTTTCCGGATATCTTGACGGAATAATGATAAGAACTTATAAGCAGAGCGACGTTGAAACACTTGCTGAATACGGTTCAATCCCCATTATCAACGGACTTACGGATTTCTGTCATCCCTGCCAGGTGCTCGCAGATCTTATGACAATCCGCGAGTTTAAGGGTTCGATAAAAGGTAATAAGCTTTGTTATATCGGTGACGGAAATAACATGGCAAACTCACTTATTGTCGGCGGAATAAAAATGGGTATGTCAGTCAGCATTGGCTGCCCCGACAGCCATAAGCCGGATACCGAAATTATGGAGTGGGCAAGCAAAAACGGCGATTTCACCTGCACATCCGACATCTATGAAGCAGCAAAGGATGCTGATGTTCTTTACACAGACGTTTGGGCATCCATGGGTCAGGAAAGCGAAGCAGAAAGAAGAAAGAAAATTTTTGCAGGCTACCAAATAAACGACAGCGTTATGGCTGTTGCAAAGCCTGATGCATTAGTTCTTCACTGCCTGCCTGCACACAGAGAAGAAGAAATCACAGCAAAAGTTTTTGAAGAGCACGCTAAGGAAATATTTGAAGAAGCTGAAAACAGACTTCATGCACAGAAGGCTGTTCTTGTTAAACTCATGAAGGATTAATCAACACATAGGGGGTTTTAAATATGCCAATCAATAAAGATATTAAAAAAGTTATGGTCATCGGTTCGGGTCCTATCGTTATCGGTCAGGCCGCTGAATTTGACTATGCAGGAACGCAAGCTTGCCGTGTTCTCAAGGATGCGGGTCTTGATGTTGTTCTTGTTAACTCAAACCCTGCAACCATCATGACCGATAAGGCACTTGCCGACGAGATTTATCTTGAGCCTCTCACTGCCGAAACAGTTAAGAGAATTATTGAAAAAGAAAAACCCGACAGCCTTCTTGCAGGTCTCGGCGGTCAGACAGGTCTGACAATCGCTATGCAGCTGAGCAAAGACGGCTATCTTGATAAAATGGGCGTTAAACTTCTCGGAACAAATGCCGAAGCTATTGATAAAGCTGAGGACAGAAAAATGTTCCGCGATACAATGGAATCAATCAACCAACCTGTTATTCCTTCAGAAATTGCAAACGACGTTGAAACTGCTCTTGAAATTGCAGAGAAAATCGGTTATCCCATTATCATCAGACCCGCTTTCACTCTCGGAGGTGGCGGCGGCGGCGTTGCAAACAACGCTGAAGAGCTTGCAGTTATTGCAAAAACAGGACTTGACCTCTCCCCCATCACTCAGGTTCTTGTTGAAAAATATATATTCGGTTGGAGAGAAATTGAGTTTGAAACCATGCGTGACAGCGCAGGTAACTGTGTAGCAGTCTGCAGCATGGAAAACTTTGACCCCGTAGGTGTTCATACAGGTGACAGTATTGTTGCTGCGCCCGCTCTTTCACTCACTGATGAAGAACTCGGAATGCTTCGTCAAGCTTCACTTGATATTGTTGATGCTCTCGGAATAATCGGCGGCTGTAACTGCCAGTTTGCTCTCAAACCCGGCAGCCTTGAATACGCTGTTATTGAAGTTAACCCCAGAGTTTCACGTTCATCAGCTCTTGCAAGTAAGGCAACAGGCTATCCCATTGCAAAGGTTACCGCAATGCTTGCCCTCGGTCTTACTCTTGATGAAATCAAGAATGATGAAACGGGTCTTAACTGCGCAAAGTTTGAGCCTGATGTTAAATATATCGTTGTTAAATTCCCCAAGTGGCCCTTTGATAAGTTTGTTAACGCAAGCAGAAAGCTCGGCACTCAGATGAAAGCAACCGGCGAAGTTATGTCCATCGGTTCAACATTTGAAATGGCAATTATGAAGGCTGTCAGAGGCGCTGAAATTTCACTTGATACACTCAATGCCGTTCCCAAGACCAACGCTCCGCTTGAGGAAAGACTCAGCGTGGCTGATGATATGCGTCTGTTCTCAGTATTTGAAGCTATCAAGAGCGGCATGCCCATTGAAAAAATCCACGAAATCACAAAGATTACAGAGTGGTTCCTTCTCAAGCTCAAGAACCTTGCAGATTTTGAAAAATCAATTGAAAACGGCAATATCGATCTTGAGAAATACAATCAGGGTAAGCTTTACGGCTACACCGACGCAGCTCTTAAACGTCTTTCAGGCGTCAGCGAGCTCCCCGCTCACAAGGAAGCTGTTTATAAAATCGTTGATACCTGCTCCAGAAACTTCAACACAGCAGCACCCTATTTCTACTCAACCTACGATGAGGATTGCGAAGCAAGACCTCTTGCAACCGAAAGCAAAAAAGAAAAAATCATTGTTCTCGGCTCAGGCCCCATCAGAATCGGTCAGGGTATTGAATTTGACTATTCATCCGTTCATTGCGTATGGACTCTTAAAGAACTCGGCTACGAGGTTGCAATTATCAACAACAACCCCGAAACCGTTTCAACAGATTATGATACCGCAGACAGACTTTATTTTGAGCCTCTCACACCCGAAGACGTTATGAACATCATCAAGGTTGAAAAGCCTATCGGCGTTGTTGTTGCTTTTGGCGGACAGACGGCTATCAAGCTCACAAAGTTCCTTGATGAAAACGGCATTCAGATTCTCGGCACATCAGCTGACGGTATTGACACCGCAGAAGACAGAGAGCGTTTTGATGCACTTCTTGAAAAGTTTGCTATTCGCAGACCTAAGGGCATGGGTGTTATGACAAAGCAGGAAGCTCTTAACGCAGCAAATACTCTCGGTTATCCCGTTCTTCTCCGTCCTTCATATGTTATCGGCGGTCAGAACATGACCATCGCACATGAGGACAGCGACGTTGAAAGATACATGGATATTATCCTTTCGGGAGAAATCGAAAACCCTGTTCTTGTTGACAAATACATGATGGGTACAGAGCTTGAGGTTGACGTTATCTCAGATGGCAAGGACGTTCTTATCCCCGGTATTATGGAGCACGTTGAAAGAGCCGGCGTTCACAGCGGTGACTCGATCGCCGTTTATCCTCCCTATAACCTCAGTGATAAGATGCGCGAAAACATTTGTGATGTTTCCGAAAAGCTTGCTCTTTCGCTCGGTACAAAGGGTCTTGTTAACATTCAGTATCTTATTTATCATAATCAGCTTTATGTTATAGAAGTTAACCCCAGAGCTTCAAGAACAATTCCCTATATCAGCAAGGTTACGGGCGTTCCCATGGTTGACATTGCTTCAAAAGTAATGATTGGTCAGTCGCTCAAAGATCTTGGTTACGGCACAGGACTTTATAAAACTCCCCCCTACTTCACTGTTAAGGTTCCCGTTTTCTCATTTGAGAAGCTTTCGGATGTAAACTCAATTCTCGGCCCCGAAATGAAATCAACAGGTGAAGTTCTCGGTATCGGTAAAACAACCGCTGAAGCTCTCTATAAGGGTCTCACCTCAGCAGGCTTCAAAATTCATCTTCCGACTGCAGAGAAAAACATCGGTATTCTTCTTAGCGTTGACAGCCACGATATCCTCGATGCCGTTTCACTCGCAAAGAAGCTTGATGACCTTAAAATTAATATTTACGCAACCAAAGAAACAGCAGACGCTATTTCACAGCTTGGCATTGACGTTGAATGCGTTCAGAGCAGAAGCGATGACAACTCCGAAATCTATAAGCTTCTTGAAAGCGGAAAGATTGACTACGTTGTATACACAGGCGCTCTTCATGATTCAACAATGGGCGATTACATTGCTCTTCACAGACGTGCAATTCAGCTTTCAATCGCTTGCATCACATCGCTTGATACAGCAAATGCTCTTGCAGATATCATTGCAAGCCGCTTCAACCAGCAAAACACAGAACTTGTTGACATCAACAACATGCGTTCTGAAAGACAGACACTTAACTTTGTTAAGATGGATGCTTCAGGCAACGACCACATTGTTATCGAAAACTTTGACAACTCAATCACCTGCCCGGAAAGCCTCTGCGTAAGCCTTTGCGACAGAAATCACGGCGTTGGCAGCGACGGTGTTGTTCTTGTTGAAAAGTCGGACAAGGCTCAGATTAAGATGAGAGTATTTAACCTTGACGGCAGCGAAGGCAGAATGGGTGGTAACGCAATGCGCTCTGTTGCAAAATATGTTTATGACAAGGGATATGTTGACACCGAAACCGTTACAATCGAAACAGCAAGCGGTGTTAAGAGCGTTGAGCTTTACACAATGGACGGTAAGGTAAGCTCAGTTTGTGCTAACATGGGCAAGGCAGACCTCGAAAATGCTGTTACAGGTGCAAACGGACAGAATAAATTCATCAACTGCCCCGTTGAGATTGCAGGCGAAACACACAACATCACATGTGTATCAATGGGTAACCCCCACTGCGTAGTATTTGTTCCCAGAGTTGATACAATTGAAATCGAAAAGGTTGGCCCCAGATTTGAAAAGGCTGATATTTTCGCTCACAGAGTCAACACTGAATTTGTAAGGGTTGTTAATGAAACAACACTTAAGATGAGAGTATGGGAAAGAGGTAACGGCGAAACTCTCGCATGCGGCACAGGCGCTTGCGCAGCGGTTGTTGCAGCGGTTGAAAACGGCTTCTGCAAAAAGAACACCGATATAACCGTTAAGGTAAGAGGCGGCGACCTTATTGTTAACTACACAGACGAAAGCGTTTACCTCACCGGCACAACAAAGCTTGTGTTTGAAGGAACAACAGAATATTAAGCTTAAAGCGGTATCGATTAACATCGATACCGCTTTTTTTATGTTAAATTATCCTGCTGCTTTATTCCGAAAATCAGCCTTAAGATGCCTCTTAGAGCTTTGGGGCTGCGCACAACAACAATCTTCATATTTTCCCCTCTTTCATTAATATCTGCAAAGGCTCAACCCCGCAATAA
>JBGVNA010000108.1:0-7241 GCA_045125175.1 Acutalibacteraceae bacterium | reverse complement strand
GAATCATATCATGCTCACCGTAAATATTGAGTACAGGCACTTTTATTGCGGAAACATCCTTGAATGTAAGGCTGGGCTGACCAACCATCATACCCTTGATATCCCTACGTATTTTGGTTTCCTCATCGCCTTTTATCCAGGCTTCAACACAGAGAACAATATACTGATAAGTTATCTGAATCTGATCAAAAGTGTTGGTGCCCCATGTGTTGATATTTGAGCCCATAATCACAAGTGACTCCACTCTCTCCTGATGAGCAAGAGTGAAAACAACGCCGAGATTGCCGCCGTCACTGAAACCGAAAATTTTGGTTTTCTCAATCTTAAGATAATCAAGCAGCTTTATCAAATCTTCTGCCATGGTTTCAAAATTCATTGTACCTTCTACCCAACCGGATTTGCCCGTACCTCTGGGAGAAACGGTTATAACTTTGAAATGCTTTGACATTTCAGGCAGAATACTGCCGTCAAAGCAGTGCATATCGCCGCCGTTGGGGGGCAAAAGAAGCAAAGGCTCACCGTCCTGCAAACCGTAAATGCCATATTCAATTTTGACATCACCGCAATCAACAAAGCCGTATTCAATCATTTCAGGCATATCCTCCGAAGCCGCATAAGATGCAGGCGAAATGCATAAAATCATTGAAATAACAAGTAAAAGTGCCGTTGCTTTAATAATTTTTTTCATAAAAATCACCTGTTTTTTCTTAAATTATACCATATAAAAATCATTTTTCAACCGCGAAAGAGTGAAAACATGAAAAAAACAAATTTGATGACACATACAATAATTATGACCGTTGTAAATCTGATAATGAAATCTGCAGGTGTGAGCTTCAATGCATATCTGACCGCTAAAATAGGCTCTGCCGGCATAGGTCTGTTTCAGCTTGTTATGACAGTTTATTCGCTTGCCGTTACATTCTCTTGTGCAGGAATAAGACTTGCAACAACAAGAGTTACCGTTGAAATTACAGCATTAAAAAAGAACGACATAAACAAATCGCTTGCAATGTGCATTACATATGCGGGAATATGCGGTTCAATAATCGGTTTTGTACTTTTTGCCTTTTCAAATTATATAAGTATTTCATGGATATCAAATGTTCAAACAGCTCTCCCCCTGCGTATTCTGTCCTTAAGTCTGCCGTTTGTCGCCATGTCATCGGCTCTCGGCGGATATTTCACGGCAATTGAAAAAATTCCGCAGTATTCCGCTGTTCAGATGCTTGAGCAAGGCTTAAAAATAACTGTTGTAATATTTTTGATTAACAGACTATCTCACTTTGGAACAGCTTATGCCTGCATAGCAATAGTGGCAGGCATGACAGCCTCTGAAATGTTCTCGTTTTTACTTTCGTCGCTGCTGAAAAAACTTACAACTCCCAAAAAAACAGATAAACCTGCGCTTGATATATCACGCATGCTCAGGGTTGCAATGCCCGATGCCGCCGGCACTTGCGCAAGAAACATTCTTTTGACAGTCGAACATCTTCTTATTCCGAAAGGCTTTGAAAAATCGGGTGCGGGAAGCAGTGCAGCCCTTTCGGCCTACGGCAATATTCACGGCATGGCAATGCCCGTTCTTCTTTATCCGAGCGCCGTTTTATCCTCGCTCTCATCACTTCTTGTGCCCGATTTGGCAAAAAGATATGAAATCGGCGACAAACACGGAATAAACGCATCTGTTTCACGCAATTTAAAAAGAACTTTTTTATTTTCCGTTGCATGCGCAATCGGATGCTTTGCTTTTGCGCCGATGCTTTCACAGCTTATTTATAAATCAAACGAAGCGGTGATGTATATCAGAATACTATCACCGCTTGTTCCCGTAATGTATATGGATATGATAACCGATGGAATGCTAAAAGGGCTTGACCAGCAGATATATTCCATGCGCTATAACATAATTGACTCTGCATTATGCGTTGCAATGGTATATTTTCTGCTGCCGAAATATTCCGTCAAGGGTTATATTTTTATTTTGTATGCCAGTGAAATAATCAACTTTTATCTCAGCATAGGCAGACTTATCAAAATCTGCGATATCAGATTGTTTCAAGCACACGGAGAAGGTAATTCCACACTCTCTCGCTCGAGGAAATGCTCAAACGCTCTTTCGGGCTATGGATATCAAACATATCAGGGCCTAAAGAAACGCAGTCAAGACCCTTTATCTTGCCGCAAAACAAGCCGCATTCAAGGCCTGCATGGATTGCGGTAACTGTCATATTTTTACCGTACATTTCACGGTAAACATTCGCCATGGTTTCACGCAGAGTTGAATCGGGTTTAAATTCCCATGCGGGATACGGACTGCTGAAAGCGATATTGCACGAATGCTTTTCTGCAATTCGTCTAAGCATATCGGAAAGTTTATCTCTTTCGCCGTCCTTACTGCTTCTAACAGCAAAGCAATAAGACACTTTTCCGTTTTCATTTTTAAGAACACCGATATTAAGAGAGGTTTCAACAAGGCCGTCAATTTCCTTGCTCATCGCTATAACGCCGCTGGGAAGCTCATTCAGAACATCAACAACAGCTTTGGTTGAATCTGCGGTCATTCTTTTCTCTGCCTTTTCGCACGGTGCGGCAGAAATGACTATATTCGGGTCTGTCGCTTTATAATCATCGGCAATTTTCTCTGAAATCTCAGCAACAGCCTTGCATATATCAATATCGGAAGCGACAACGCATTTAGAATCTCTTGTGATGGCGTTATCAGCCGTACCGCCGCCGATATCGCAAATGCCGTAGCTGCCTTTTTCACGAAGCTCAGCAAGCACTCGACCCATAACCTTATTTGCATTTGCATATCCGTTATGGATTTCAGCGCCCGAATGACCGCCGTGAAGACCCGAAACATTTATTTCAAAGGTGTTTTTGCTGTTTTCTTCATATTCGGCATCAAGCGACACATCCGCTCTTACGCCGCCTGCACAGCTAACCCACAATACTCCCTCAGCTTCGGAATCGAGGTTAATCATACGCTTACCTTTGAGTACGGACGTATCCAAACCGCCTGCACCTGTCATACCAACCTCTTCATCGGCTGTGAACACAATTTCAAGCGGCGGATGCTTGATGTTATCGGCATCAAGCAGAGCAAGACCCATTGCAACGGCAATTCCGTTATCTCCGCCGAGAGTTGTTCCATGGGCAAAGACATAATCACCGTCAACGCCAAGTTCAAGCCCATCGGTTTCAAAATTAATTTTGCAAGTTTCATCTTTTTCCCAAACCATATCAAGATGACCCTGGATTATAACTGTTTCTGAAGTTTCTTTTCCGCAAGCAGACTTAAAAATAACAACATTGCCCGCTTCATCTGCAACATATTCAAGATTTCTCTGTTTTGCAAAATCGACGCAGTAATCTCTGATTTTATCAGTTTTTCCCGAGCCTCTGGGAATTGCGGATATCTCTTCAAAATATTCAAAAACTTTTTCAGGTTTTATTCCTTCAAGAATTCTCATAAACTCACCTCAGATTATTATATGCCGGAATCAATTTTATCACACACGGCATATAAATTCAATTAAAAAGCCCGAATTTCGTTTGAATTCAGGCTTTTAAAATATTATTCAACTATACCTTCAAGGTAGTTCGTTTCTGTTACATAGCCTTCGCTGTTTATACGGAAAGTTTTGATTTCAAGCTTTTTGAAATCTGCGTAAAAGCCTGCATCTGCGATATCGCAAACGATAGCGGCTTTAACAGGCTTACCCTCTGTTTCACAAAGGCGCATTATAATATCTCCCGAGCCATCCTCGCAGAATTTAAAGGAGTCAAGTCGGATATTAGCCTTGTTAATGCTTATAAAGCTCTTGACACGGGAAAGCTCACCCTTATGATATCCTGCAGGCACAGCAACAAGCTTTGAGTTGAACTGAGCAGAAAGCTTCTGAATTCCGCTGTTTTCAGCTTCGCCGTTATGAGGATAAACCGCATATTCAAATCTGTGAATTCCTTCATCACAGTAATTGAAATCTGCTGCAGGTCTGTCAGAATAATGGTCAGCAAAAATAGAATTACGGAGCATTGTCAGGCGCAGTGTGTTGCCGGGACAATCATAGCTGTACTTTGCATCGCTGATGATTGAAACGCCCTTGCGGATATCTGCACCTGCGGTAATATCACCCCATGTAAGAGCAGGCTCTTCCTCGCCGTTGCAGGGTCTCTTGATAAAACCTGCAGGGATTTCATAGGTTGAAATCGGATTTTCACCGTCAACGGTTACGGGCATTTTGAGAATCGTCAAAGGCTCCTGCCAAAGAACTCTGCACTTAACACGCAGATGCTTGCTTTCGGCTGCAAGAATGAAATCCTGAGTAAGATATGAACCGCCGTATGTGTGCTTGACACGTATAACCGCTCTTGCGGCACCGTTTTCTACAAGCTCAATTGATTTAAGACTCATTTTGCCGATAATCTTATCAAACTTGAAGATATTATGTGCCCATGTGTCAGGTTCGGTATTATCAATAATAGTGGGTACGCAGAAATCGCCGCCAACATATTCAACGCCGTCTGCCTTTGTTACAAGGCTCTTTATACCGCCAGTTTTATCATCAAAAACAGCCTTGATATATTTATTTTCAAGGGTAAGTTCATCTGCAGAAACATCGCTTTCAATTACACCGGCTTCTGTATATTCCGAATCGGCATGCCACAGCCAATAGGTTGCATAACCGAGTGCAGGAACTTTTGCCATGAAAACCGTATCAAGATGGGAATCGTTTGAACGTGATGAACGGACATTCTGAAAGATAACACAACTTCCGTTACTGTCCTCAACCTTCTTTGAGGGATGATATGTTCTCACAAGTGTTTCAACTTCAAATGAATTGGGGTTGAAAACAATAATGGGTCTGGGAAATCTGAGGTTGCGGCAATGGTGGCGTTCATTGTGTGACTGAGAATCGGTAACACCGTCAAGCCATGTATCAACCATGCCTGCAAGCTTAAGCATTGCCTTGTTTTCTTCTTTTGCGGCAATCTTCATTGCATAGCCCATTGAATCACGGACATCGTCATAGGCCTCCATTATGGAACAGCCGCAAAGGATATCGTGGAACTGATTGAAGCATACTTCCTGCCACGCCTTGCCGAATTCTTCGGTTGCTTTGGGAAGATTTGTAATTTTAGCAGAAACGGTATTCCATTTTTCTGCATTCGCAAGCCAGTATTCTGCCTTTCTGTTAAGCTGCTTAACAAGCGAGGTTGCGGAATAACAGCCGCTTGCATGATGCTGAAGCTCGTCGTTCCAAACAGGAAGATCAAGCCTGTCCGCACACATTTCCTCAAAATAATCATTGGGTGATGAATACTCAAGCTCTTCAAATCCGTCTTTTTTAAGGTCGAGGATATAATCCATATCGCCTTTTGTAGGTCCACCGCCATGATTACCGACGCCGAAGAAGAACATCATGCCGTGCCCTGTTTTTTCGGCACGTTCTCTGAGAGCAGGAAGCTCCCTGTCGATATCGTCCTTACCGCTGACAGCGTAGCTGCGAGGAATTCGATAAGTGAGAACTCGCGAGCCATCGGGGCTGTCCCACCAGAAAAGGTTTTCGGGAATTTCAGCATTTTCGTGCATGCCGGGACGCATCATAACATAGCAACGCATGCCGCCGTTATTGAGAAGCTGAGGCATCATTGCATTATGACCGAAAGAATCAACATTATAACCTGTTTTGCAGATTTCACCGAATTTTTCATAGTAATAAAGCTGGCTGTAAAGTGCCTGACGGGCAAAGCTTTCAGCACTCGGCATGTTGCAGTCGGGCTGAACCCACCAGCCGTTAACAGGCACCCACTTGCCTTTCTTTACAAGCTTTCTGATTTCTTCAAAAAGCTCGGGATCAATTTCTTCAACCCATTTATAATATGAAGCAGATGAACAAGTGAAAATAAATCCCTTATATTCCTTTATTCTTTCAACCGCACATCGGAAGGTCTGAAGAACCTCACCACAGCCCTCCTGCCAGCGCCAAAGCCAGATTGGGTCAAGATGCGCGTTGCCGACAATATGTATTTTATTATTCATAGCCATACCTCATTATTCAAAGAATCCGTAATATCTGCCGAGCCAATATGCAAATGTATAAACATAACAGCTTTCAACACACATTACGCCGCCCAAATCCTCGTTTGTAAGGTAAACAGGATTTCGGTCATATTTTGAAATAAACCTTTCATCAGGTGAAAGAAGAACAGAAATTTCATTGGTGCCTGCACGAAGCTTTTTAACAGGAATATCATGTCTGCCTTTAAGCGAAACACCGGCGGCAAGGCGGCTTGCGTTTGTTCTGTAAAACCACTCTGCAAGGCGTTCCATATCAATTTCATCATCCGGGCATGCAATTGCATAAGGCAGGTCATAACCGGGGTTATGCTCTCTTTCAAGGGAGGTTCTCCATGCCCTGAAGCCTTTTCTGTATTTTTTGAGCAGGGTTTCATCGGTTTCGAGAGTACAAAGTCCGAAAAATGCACATACTGCAAGCATGTGGTCGCCATACATTATGTCTTCAACAAAATCAAACTCGCCTGCAAGGCTCGCCTGATAAAGCCTGTCAAAATGCTTTTCGGTCATATCGGCATAACCAAAATCATTCACAAGATGATTATAGTGCTCTCTCCATTTACCCTCTTCACCTGTAATCTTCATTGTTACAAGCAGATACATAAGAAGCTGAGCGGAGTTAAGCGCACCGTCAACCCAACCAAACTCAGTGTTGAAATATTTTACGCTCCATTTTGCCCACGATGTAGGTTTACCCGTAAAATCATGAAGCTCATAGCCATGGTCAATAATATGGGTCATAAGTCCCTTTGCAGAAGTTTTGATAAGCTCATCGAGCTCGGGGTCATCGCAGCCGAGAAGCTCATGGGCAACAAGCATATTCAGATAGTGATGAGTTATTTCATCGCTGCTTGTATCGGCTTTATATACAATATCATTGATTGTATATCCAAGGTCAGTATAAAGCTTGGCAAGTCTTTCAGGCACTTCAGCTGAAGCATCGATAACCGTTCCCACGACACCTTTATTTTTGGAATCTGTGGTTTCAAGACAAGTTGCTTTTCCGTCTGTTATTCTGAAGAAAATTCCGTCATCGGGCACAGGTTCATCTGCGCAAAGATACGTTCTTGCGGCAAAACCGTCTCCCCTGCTGTGAATATGCAAAAGAAGAAGACAGGCTTCAACAGCTCTTGTTGCAACCTTTTTAGCCTTTTGA